>JALWKK010000084.1 GCA_027081505.1 Flavobacteriaceae bacterium | reverse complement strand
TCGGGTAGATTTGCTACTGCTAATTCAACCGGATACGTTACAAACTGCTCGATATCCTCTGTTCCTAAATTAGGAGCAACGGTTATAACTTGTACTTGGTTGTTGGTAATATCTGGTACCGAACCCAACTTGATGGTCATCATAGAATAGGTTCCTACACCTATAAGTGCCAGAATAAATAATCCGACAATAAATTTATTGTGAATGGAAAAATAGATGATTTTATTAATCATATAAGAAAGGGTTTTAAAAAATTATAAATTGAAAATAACACACCTAACTAAAGCGTGCATTAAAAAGAATTATAAATTTTTAAACCCTGGGAGGTTGAAGTATGGTTTGGATAAATGTATGAGCCGATTTTTCGGGAAAGAAAATTTCTTCTGAAGAAAAAGAAATAAGTAACGGCTCAAAATTAGTTATCGGAAAATCGAGAGTTAATACTTGACAACAGCTACATTGGCAGAAAGGCGAACACAAGTCGCTATGATGCGAACTGTGGTCATCCGTAAGCTGCTGTACGATTTGAGTTTGATTGGTATTATCTGTTTCCGGCACATCATCGCAAGGAGCAAAGTTAAGTGCCAGAATGTAAACCGATAATATTATTGCGACTATTTTCACGCCACGAATATAAACATAATTTTGTTACAACCGAATTGCAAAAGAAAAAAAGTTTAACAAAGATGCTTTTTAGTTTAAAACAACTTTTCGGGTGGTTATCCCTTTTGAAGTAACTAACTTTAGTAAATACACACCGGAGTTTAAGTTGCTTAAATCTATTGTATTATTGGTAGTTTCGGTTACTTTACTTCCCAATATGTTATAGACTACTACTTTAGAAAGTGTATTATTTTCTTTGGTACTAATGTGTAGTATGCCTTTTGTAGGATTGGGATAGACTGCTATTCCATCTATAAAGTCAGCATCATCAGCACCAAGCTCATCTACTACAACAAACTGTCCCATCATTCCTCTATCTTCGTGATACAACATATGGCAATGATACATATAAGGCACATCGGGATTTGCAAAATCTTCAAACTTGGTAATAAACCGAACTGTTTCTTGTGGTAATAAATAGACAACATCTTTTAATCCTTGTTCATTTAGCGGAGGTGTATTTCCATTTCTATCCAACACGTAAAACTGGACATCATGGATGTGAAAAGGATGCCCTATTGCAGATTGGTTTGTTATAGACCATATTTCGGTGTTATTAAGAGGAATTTCATAATTTATCACGTTTAAATCGAATGGTGAGCCGTTAATAACAAAATCACCGTTTAATTGATTTTGCCCGACTTGAACAGGTGTCATTACTAAGTCTCTTAATATATCTGCATTGGATTCGGGTATGGGAGTTACTGTAACTAATGCGTTAGGTATAGATGTTACCGGATTACCGGTTGGGGCCACTACATCTAATTGTAGAATATTAAAATCGCTTCCGTTTAAGGGGTTTGGGTTATACCCGTCTAATACCATACCTTGTCCCATTCCGGGGTAGGTAGCACCGTAAATTCCGTTTTGAAACTCTGAGGCATAACTCATTAAAAATAGCGTTTGTCCTTGTAGACTTGTAGCATCTATAAGAATTTCGGCTCGTTCGCCCGGAGCCATTCTCAGTCTGGTTGAAGCAAGCGGAGCCGATAATAATCCTCCATCGGAACCTATCTGGTAAAACGTTTGGTTGTTGTTTAATCCTATATTAAATGTACGCATAGACGACCCGTTCAATAAGCGGAGTCTAACCACTTGTGCGGGAATATCGAGTTGTGCTTCTAAGGTGGCATTAACCATAATACTGTCATCGTTGTTTGATGGCACAACTATTTGCCCGTTTGCATCAAAATCTTTGGTTTGAATCACAATAGGGAAATCGTCTTCACCGTAGGTTCTGGGCAAGTCTAATGCAGCTTCTTCCGTATCTTTCACGATAATCATACCTGCAATTCCTTTAGAAACGTGTGCATTGGTAAAATGATGCAAATGGGGATGATACCAAAACGTTCCGGCTTTATCCATAATAGTAAAGCTCGGAGTCCAAGTTTCTCCCGGTAAAATAGTGGTGTGCGGTCCTCCATCATTCTCTGCAGAAACATGTAGTCCATGCCAATGTAAAGTGCTTGTTTCTCCAATATTATTAGTTACACTAAAATTTACAAAATCACCTTGATTTAATATTAATGTAGGACCTAAAATATTTCCGTTAACTCCCATGGTATTGGTAGTAACTCCGGGAAAAAATTCGTGTGTTCCGTTTTGAAAGGTTAAATTGATATTGGTTCCGGATAAAGTAGGTGGAATTAATATAGGATTTTGTGCAACTGTAAGAAACGTTGCTATGTACAAAAGTGGGGCAATTTTTTTCATCTGTTTTTAGAATTTTTACAAAAATAAGAAATGTAATTTTATTTTTGGTAACAAAAGTTACAGATGGTCTTTTGTTACAATTAAATTTTAATATACTGCATAGTTTAAAAAAAATAAGTACATTTAAAGCAGTGTAAACAGGCTTTATGAAAATTAAATGGATTTTTATATTATTTCTTTTTATTAATAATCTTTCTGCACAAGATTTTAAGCGTCTGGATTCCTTAAAACAAGAGTTTAAAAATACTACATAACAAGGTCGTTAAAGAAAAGATAATACCAATTTTAAATATAAAATAGTCCAAAAAGATTTGGTATAAATTATATCCATCAAAATCCGGTTGAAGCTGGTTTGATTTTTAAAAGTTAAGAATATTTTGATAGATAATGCAACAAACCACACGAAAGGATTTCCCACAGGGACAAGCTGTGCGGTAGCGGAGTCCGCCTCTGGCGGATATGAATCCGAACACCATAACCAACAGAAGTAAAAAAAACCCTCTGTCTAAAAGGGTTTTGTAGCGAGAGCGAGACTTGAATCTACCTGTATGAACAGGCAGACAGGCTCGCGTCCG
>JALWKK010000083.1 GCA_027081505.1 Flavobacteriaceae bacterium | reverse complement strand
TATTCGATTAACGACTTATTCGATTGATGATTTTCCTTTAACAAAACTTGCCTTCCTCTGGTAGGAACCAGAAACCAGGAACCAGAAACCAGGAACCAGAAACCAGAAACTATAAACCAGAAACCAGGAACCAGAAACTATAAACCAGAAACCAGAAACAAGGAACTGCAAACTACAAACTGCCCACTGCCTACTGCCTACTGCCTACTGAAAACTTTTTCACTACCTTTAACCCGCAAAAAAAAACAATAAGAGTTCATGCAGCAAAAATATTTGTTTTTATTATTAGTAATAGTATCAATAGTTAGTTGTACTTTACATCAAAACAAAGAGAGCGATAATCTGGTATTCAGGTATAACGAGCATAGCAACATCGGGTCGTTAGATCCTGCTTTTGCTCGAAATCAGCCTAATATCTGGGCTACCAATCAGTTGTTTAACAGTTTGGTGCAATTGGATAGCACACTTGCTGTAAAACCTGATATTGCCAAACATTGGGAAATAAACAACAGTACGCAAACCTATACCTTTTACCTGCGCGATGATGTGTTTTTTCATAAAGATATTTCGTTTTACGAAAAGGGATATAAAGACAGTACCAGAGTGGTAACCGCCCGGGATTTTGTGTATAGTTTTAACCGTTTGCAAGACCCCAAAGTGGCTTCACCGGGAAGTTGGGTTTTGCAGTATGTTAAAGATTATAAAGCGATTAACGATACCGTTTTTTCAATTACCTTAAAGCAAGCTTTTCCGGCATTTTTGGGATTGCTTTCTATGCGGTATTGTTCGGTTGTGCCTAAGGAAGCGGTTGATTATTACGGAAACACCTTCCGCTCGCATCCCGTAGGTACCGGACCGTTTTATTTTAAACTGTGGGAAGAAAACGTAAAGCTGGTTTTTAGAAAAAACAAAAATTATTTTGAAAAAGATCACAACGGAAATTCCTTACCTTATTTGGAAGCTGTTGCCATTACGTTTTTACCCGATAAACAAAGTGAGTTTTTACAATTTGTTCAAGGGAAGTTAGATTTGGTTTCGGGATTGGATAATTCGTATAAGGACGAGGTTATTACTACAAACGGTGAGCTTCAAGAAAAATATAAGAATAAAATAAACTTGCTGAAAAGTCCCTATCTCAACACCGAATATCTGGGCTTTTTTATGGAAACCAATTTGCCCGAAATTCAATCAAAAACACTACGGCGCGCAATCAATTACGGATTTGACCGAAAAAAAATGATTAAATACCTGCGAAATAACATTGGAATTCCTGCCAATAACGGATTTATCCCAAAGGGATTACCCGGTTTTGATATGCATAACGGATTTACCTACCAACCGGAAAAAGCCCGAAAATTAGTTGAATTATACAAGAAAAAAACCGGAGATAGTTCCCCCGAAATCAGTATTGCTACCAACAGTCAGTATTTGGATTTGTGCGAATTTATTCAGCGGGAGTTAGAGAAAATCGGTATTGCCGTGACCATTGATGTGATGCCACCATCTACATTAAGGCAACAAAAGTCTGCCGGACAATTACCGGTTTTTAGAGCCAGTTGGATTGCCGATTATCCCGATGCCGAAAATTATTTGTCTTTGTTTTACAGTCCTAACTTTACGCCTAACGGTCCCAACTACACCCATTTTAAAAATAATGTTTTTGATAGTTTGTACCGTGTTTCGCTTCGTATTTCCGATATAGAAAAACGAAAAATTTTATACTCAAAAATGGATTCAATTATTATAGCCCAAGCACCTGTTGTGCCTTTGTTTTATGATATGGCAGTACGATTTGTAAACAAAAAGGTAAAGGGGCTGGGTATTAATCCGCAAAACTTCTTGGTACTAAAGTATGCTAGAAAGGAGAAATGATACTATCGTTTATATACAGTGTTCTCGGCAGTATTCTCTTCGTACTCATCAAATAACGTTCTAATCTTTGGTGTTTTAGTTTCTAACGGATAGTTGGATATAAACAATTCATTCCCTTTTTGGTTTCCGTTATTTCCTACGTTACGCATTCCATAAGTTAAGTTCCATTTTTTTATATTGGCAAACGAAAATAACTCTCTGATATATTCGCTATCATCATAAGTGATGAGCCATTTGTGATTAGTGCGTTTTAACACTTCAGCAAATCTTTCGTGGTCAAAGATTTTATGTAAATTTCCTTTTTTTCCGTAAAGGGCAGATTTTGTTGCTGAATAATACGGCGGGTCTAGAAAAATAAAAACCTTATCGCCTTCTGCTTCTATAACTTTTTGATAATCAAAATTTGTAATTTTGGTATTACCTAAAACATACGATAAAGCTCTTACTCTTTCAATGCTGGATTGCGTAAATCGTTTATCAAATGCTGCATTTGAAAAACCACCACTTTCGGTTGTTCCCGAAAATGTTATCCGGTTAAAAACAAAAAATGCCGCTGCTTTTTTTAAATCATCAAATTTGTCGATATTCTCAAGTAAATATTTGTGTAATTCTTTGCCTACATTTGAATTGTCACGCCAATATTGAATTTGTTCTATAAGTTTATCGAGATTTTGTTGTGTTTTGTTCCAAAAATGATATAAATTTTCGTAAATATCGTTTATCCAAAATTTTTTGTTTGGATATTTTTGTTTGAGATATACGAAAACAGAACCGCCACCGACAAAAGGTTCCCTAAATTCATCAAATTCGGGAATTAAAGGTGCGATGAATTTTATGGCTCGGCTTTTACCGCCGGGATATCTTAACGGGCTTTTTATCATTGTTGTTCGGCTTTTTCAATTCCCGTTATTTTTGCCGTAATATTCATAAAATCAAGCTTCTTTTTTTAAGTTTTGAGCCGGGCAAAACATTTGTCATTTCCTTGTAATACCGAATACAAATTCAATATAGTTCAATTTTAAGTTCTCTCATTGAAGTATTTTCATTCTGAAACGGTATTAACCATTCTGAAATATAAAATAGTTTTGGACTATTTTATAT
>JALWKK010000082.1 GCA_027081505.1 Flavobacteriaceae bacterium | reverse complement strand
TCATTTTTAGATGCTTCTACGTCTATATTTGCTCTTTTATCAACCGACTGATTGTTGTTTTTACAGCCAATTACGGCAAATATTACCAGAAAAAGTGTTAAAATTTTGTTCATCCTTAAGTTTTTTTCGAAGACTGCTAATATAGTATAAATACCTTTATTTTCTTGGCTTTCGCCGATTTTTTAAACGTAAGAAAATTGTTAAAAAAGCTCCATTTACTCGATTAAAAGCATAAAAAATCCGATTAAGTGTTGTTTTTTATAATTTTTTTCTTACATTTGACCTAACATCATGCCCCAAATTTGATGTCCCCGCATTATGAAACTTATAAAAACCAGCCTACTGGCTATGGTATTATTCGCCATAGTTACGTCTTGCTCAAAAGACGATGTGCCTACAACCGAAGAAGCAAACTACGCTATTGATCTTAATCTTGCTCAAGAAACCGACTGGGTTTTTGCAGATCAAATATTAGATCTAATTAACCAACACAGAACATCTATTGGTCTTGAAACATTAAAAAGAGACCGGCAATATGCTTCTGCTTATTCGGTAGAGCATACTAAATATATGATTAACAAAGAAAAAATTAGTCATGATAATTTCAATATACGCTCTAAAGCATTAAAAGATCGCGGTGCCGAAACCGTAGGTGAAAATGTCGCCTATGGTTTTACCAATGCAGAAGACTTAGTAAATGCATGGCTGAATAGTCCTTCTCATAGAAACATTATTGAAGGACCTTATAACTACTCCGGTTTCGGAATACTAAAAAACAACAAAGGACAGTATTACTTTACTCAACTCTTTTATAGAAAGTAAACCTTACTCCTACTTTTTAAATTAACCTTTTTGCCGTATTTTTACAAAAAATAAAAATACGGCATGGATATTTTAAAACCTTTTAATCTTCAAAAATGGATTGATGAAAACCGAGATTTATTAAAACCTCCGGTTGCAAATAAAAATCTCTACATACAATCACAAGACTACATCGTTATGATTGTTGGCGGACCAAACGCCAGAAAAGACTACCATTATAACGAAACGGAAGAACTTTTTTATCAACTTGAGGGAAATGCAAAAGTAACTATCCAAGAAAACGGGAAAAAAAAAGTACTGCACTTAGGTCCGGGCGATATGTTTTTGCTTCCGGCTAAAACACCTCATTCTCCGGGAAGAGAAGAAAATTCGGTAGGACTGGTCGTTGAGAGAGTAAGAAAAGGAACCGACTACAAAGACGGTTTACTTTGGTATTGCGATAAATGTAACCATAAACTGCACGAGGTTTACTTTACATTACTAGACGTTGAAAAAGATTTTTTACCGCATTTTAAACAATTTTATAATTCAGAAAAATTACGTACTTGTGATAATTGCGGTCACGTTATGGAAACCGACCCCCGTTTTATCGGAGAATAATTTTAAACAAACCGAACCTTAATATGGATATTGAAAAACTAAAATTTCCAATAGGAGAATATGTTATTGATAAAAACCCTTCTAAATCCACAATCGAAAGCTGGATAAAAGACATAGAAACATTTCCTTCAAGCCTTGAAAAAGAAATTACCCATATCTCTAAAGACGCATTAAACTGGAAATACCGACCCAATGGTTGGACGGTCAAACAGGTAATCCACCATTGTGCCGATAGCCATATAAACAGCTACATACGTTTTAAACTTGCAATAACTGAAGAAACTCCCACTATAAAACCTTATTTTGAAGACAAATGGGCAGAACTCATAGATGCGCAAGACAACGATGTATCTTATTCATTGAGTATTATAAAAGGCTTGCATTATAGGTGGGCAAAATTGCTAAGGAGTTTAACTAAAGAGCAATTAAAACGTACATTTTATCATCCCGAAAACAAATCAAAAATAAACTTGGCAGAAAATATTGGTTTGTATGCCTGGCATTGTAACCATCATTTGGCACACATTAAAAACGGGTTAAAATCAAATAACAAATACAAATAGCAATTAAAAAAAAAATCTTTTTTAACGTTGATTAACAAGCGACTTCTTAAAAAAAAAATTACTTACTCATAATGATGAAAGAACTTTTTCTGAAGCAAAAACAAAACTTCAAGAATTAATACCTATACTATACCCATTTCTTAATATAAAACAGTCAAAAACTATTTTATATTTTAGAATGGCTAATGCCGTTACAGAATGAAAATAGTTTAATGAGGAAACTTGAAATTGAACTATATTTAACTCGTATTTGGTATTAGTACTTTTGGATGATTTTTTTATCCTTGCAGTTTTTGTACCTTTATACCACAATTATAAAACCAAATTACTATGGGAATTTTTGATAAAATAAAAGAAAAACTAAGCAACGAATTTATTGATATAATCGAATGGCTTGATTATACGGACGACACCATTTGTTACCGGTTTGAACGCTACCAGAACGAAATTAAAAACGAAGCCAAACTTATTGTACGGGAAGGACAAACCGCCGTCTTTGTAAACGAAGGACAAATTGCCGATGTGTTTACTCCGGGAACCTATACCCTTAACACACAAAACCTACCCATTTTAGCAACTTTAAAAGGATGGAAATACGGGTTTAACTCTCCTTTTAAAGCCGAAGTGTATTTTGTAAACACCACGCTTTTTACAGACGAAAAATGGGGTACTAAAAACCCTATTACACTTAGCGATGAACGTTTTGGGCTTGTAGAAATACGTGCTTTCGGAACCTACGCTTTTAAAGTAAACGATGCCGGTAAATTTTTAAAAGATATTGTTGGCACCGATAATAATTTTACCAATTACGAAATAAACGAACACCTAAAAAGTCTTATTGCCACTCGTTTTGCAGATACCGTAGGTGAGGCAAATTTACCTATTGAGTTATACGCCGCCAATGCGACCGAACTTTCAGAAACTTGTAAAGAAGTAATGCAACCCGATTTTAACAGTGTTGGAATTTCGCTTGAAAAATTCTTTATTGAAAATGTTTCGATGCCGGAAGAACTTAAAAAAGAAATTTTCGAGTACAGCCGTATCGACAAACTGGACTTGGATAAATTAACCAAATTTAAAACCGCAAAAGCCATTGAAGCAGCAGCAAAAAATGAAGGCGGAACAGCCGGTGCCGGAATGGGAATGGGAATGGGCTTTGTACTTGCACAACAAATGGGAGGTTTAATGAACCCGCAAATGAACCCGCAACAAACTACTCCACAAACAGGAGGAGTTGTGCCACCACCGATTCCTCCATCCATACAATATTACTATGCTGTAGACGGACAACAAGCTGGTCCTGTGAACTTTGACCAACTTAAATCACTTTTTGCAGGACGTAAAGTAAATAAAGAAACTTTGATTTGGAAACAAGGAATGGCTAATTGGAGTCCTTTAAAAGAAGTAGAAGAACTCAAAGTTTTTCTTGGCAGAAATACGCCTCCTCCATTACCTCCTCAATAATAGTTAAAATTGTCATTCAGAAATAGAAATGGTAGCCATTAATAGTATGTAATGCGCGTGTTTTTAAGTTTGAATGACTCTTTTTTTCATTCATGGAAAATAAAACCAACCCAACTGCCAAACTAAAAAAAACCTGTGTGAATTGCGGGGCAGAGTTGCGCTACAAACCGGGAACAACTTCACTCATATGCAACTATTGTGGATACAAGCAAGAAATTAAAGCTTCTTATGAAGAAATACAAGAGTTAGAACTACGGCAATATCTTGAAAATATGGGAGCGCAAGCCCATAGCCAAGAAATTACTATGGTGCAATGCAAAAGTTGCGGTGCCACCCAACATATTGAACAAAGTTACAGATCGCTAGAATGTGTATATTGTAGTAGCCCGCTTATATTAGAAGATATTAAAAAAGAAGAATGGATACTACCCGGTGCTGTACTCCCTTTTCAAATCACCCAACAAGAGGCATTTAAAATATTTAAAAAATGGGTAAACGGACTTTGGTTTGCTCCTAATAAATTAAAAAAAGCTGCTTTAGATCCCGAAAAAACAAAAGGTTTATACATTCCTTTCTGGACATTCGATGCCAATTTTAACGCTTCTTATACAGGTGAAAGAGGCGAGTATTATTATGTAAGTGTACCCTATACTACGACTGTAAACGGAAAAACAGTAACCCGAACACGTCAAGAAAGAAGAACACGCTGGTATCCTGCTTCGGGTAACATAAGCGGTTTTATAGACGACACACTAATAAAAGCCTCAAAAAAACAAACCGCTAAAATTCCTTCTAAAATTGCAAGGTGGAATTTGAAAAAGCTACAATCTTTTGAGAGTGGATTTTTAGCAGGTTTTATAACCGAAAAATATACCATACCATTAAAAAAAGGGCATTTAGAAGCCAAACAAGTGGCGCTAAGTATCGCGACAAATATGGCTAAAAGAGATATTGGAGGTGACAGACAACGAGTGAACCAATTAACTATGAAACTAAGCAACGAAACATTTAAGCATATTTTGCTTCCGGTTTATATTAGTAATTACAAATACAAAGGAAAAACCTATAGTTTCTTTGTTAATGGTGAAAATGGAAAAATTTCGGGCAAAAGACCTTATTCTGCTTGGAAAATTTTCTTTTTAGTGTTACTTATTATTCTTGTGATAGTGAGTATTGTTTTACTGGCAAATCAATAGTAATGAAAACTTTTGTTGTTGGAGATATACACGGTGGATTTAAAGCTTTAAAACAAGTGCTCGATCAAATTACTTTTTCTAATAAAGATACTTTTATTTTTTTAGGCGATTATGTTGACGGGTGGAGCGAATCGGCTCAGGTAGTTCATTTTTTACTTGATTTTTCAAAAAAACAACCTTGTGTTTTTCTTAGAGGAAACCACGATGATTTGTTTTACCAACACTTACAAGGAAACACCAAACAACTTTGGCTTCAACACGGTGGACTTGAAACAATAAAGAGTTACCAAAACATCTCTAAAAAAGATATCGATAAGCACATGCTATTTTTTAAAAACCTAAGTACTTTTCATATTGATAAAAATAACAATCTGTTTTGTCATGCCGGTTTTACCAATAGTTCGGGACCCCAACATGAATATTATCAAGATTACATCTACTGGGATAGAACACTTTGGGAAACGGCTTGCTCGTTAAACCCTTCTATAGACAAAAACGATGTTTTATACCCCAAAAGGCTTAAACTTTTTAACGAAATATTTATCGGTCATACCTCCGTTACTAATATTGGAAAAACCACTCCGCAACGTTTCGGAAATGTATGGAACTTAGATACCGGAGCTGCTTTTAGAGGAAAATTAACCATTATGGATATAAACACCAAAGAATTTTGGCAAAGCGAACCCGTTTTTACCCTTTATCCAAATGAAAAAGGGCGAAATTAATCTTCGGGTTTTATACCGAATACGAGGAATTTTCAGAAGCTGTATAAACACTTGGTTTTCAGTAATATGATTTTTGTGTTTATAGCGTAAAAACCCCGAAAAGTGGCAAATTATATCTGCCTTAGGTAGAAAGCCACAAAATCAAGGTCATTTATAAAATCGGTAATATGAAGATACATAGAATTAATCAATTTCAGCCACAAATTTTGTTTTATTTTTTAGAAAATAATTTTGAGCAATTTATTTTAGAATGGTTAATGCCGTTCCAGAATGAAAATAGTTCAATGAGAGAACTTGAAATTGAACTATACTGAATTCCTATTCGGTATTAATACTTCATCAGTGTATAGACTAATGATTCTCCCCGTATTCTTTTTGATAAATCTGGATAATTATAAAAAACAGACTAATAAGTAGCGGACCAAAAATAAGCCCGATAAACCCGAATAGAGGAACACCGATTATAACACCTATAAGTGTAATTAAAGGATGTACTCCGTCTAGTTTTTTAAGTACCAATAATCGAATAAGATTATCAGTAGATCCTACTATAATAAACCCGTAAAGCAAAATGCCCCACGCTTGAAATTGGTCTCCGGTTGATAAACTTATAACGAAGACAGGTAAGATGCCAATGAGAGTTCCAACAAACGGAATCATCGATCCTACGGTTACAATTATAAACCAAAAAAAAGGATTTTCTATTCCGAAAATTAGAAAACCAACGAGAGCTACCACTCCTTGAGCAATGGCAACCAATGGAATTCCCAATGCGTTTGAACGAACCATTTTTACACCTTCATCGCCAATTATTTTCATACTTTCTTTACTAAATGGAGTAAATTTTTCTAATGTGGTTTTTAACCCTTTTGGAGAAACAAACATATAGAAAAGCATAAAGTACATAATGGCTACTGCGATAAAAACAGTAAAAGTGTTTCCGGCAATATTTTGTAGATTTTGAGATAACCAACCCGAAACAGCCGAAACGTCAATTTTTGAAGATAAATCATAACCCCATTTTTGTTCCAGTATGTTGATTTGCTCTTTAAAGGCTGTTATAAAGCGTTCGGAATTTTGCACAACTTCGCTTACTTTGTTTCCTAACATAGCAATAATACCACTTACAGGTAATAAGATACCTACAAATGAAATAAGCATTAATAAGGAAGCGGCTATATTTCGATTCCACCCTTTTTTTACCAATTTACTCATCCAACCTCTCATTAAAACATAAATGGTTATAGCACCTAACACACCGGACAAATAGGGAAGGAGTTGTTTAAAAATTAACCAACCTATGGCAATAATGATGAGAAGCGTAAAAACCTGTCTGATAATTTTTGATGGAATAGTATTCATTAAATGTAATCTTTTGTTTTTTTAGTCTTTCAATCCTTTGATGTAATTAATACTTACAGTTGCTAATTCGTTATTCGGAAATTTTGAAAAATGTTCGGGTATTGTTTGTAGATTTAGTTCGTTCAAAATTTTCATAAAAACGTCAAGTTCTAAAATATATTGGTCTGAAAATCCGTGTGTTGCATCATAAGCAGTTACTGCTGTTTTACCTATATTTTTTGCAGCTAACCCGGGATTTATGGTGTGTAGCTCAATAAGTAACAACCCGAATTTTTCGATAAAAGGTTTCCATTTTTCAAAATGTTCTTTTAGGTTTTCTTCTACTGCATTGTTAGCGAGTCTTTCTCCGCAACAGGCAAAGGCACCGGTCGAACTACTAGTGCGTTTGAAGTTGGTTTTTTCGGGTGTAATCCAGGGTCTGTTGTGGTCTAAAAATGTTCTAACGTTTAGCAATTCGCTAAGTTTAATTCCGTAGTTGTCTGTTAGGTTTTGTTGTAACTGTTTTGGGTTTGCAATATCTCCCCAAATGACTTTTGCCCAAATATCGGCTTTGATTAAATTGGCTCTGGTAACTTTTAAAGCGGCTTTATTATAATCTACACCAACCAGAAATAATGGATGTTCTTCCAACATTTGCCCGCGTAAGGTACGTTGCTCTATTACTTCAAATAAATGTGTTAAAAAAGCTCCGTTGCCACAGCCCATATCTAAAATGCCTTTGGGTTGTTCGGTGATAGGTTTATTGAAAAGTTGAATAATAATTTGGTCAATTTTTTTAAAGTAAGATGCATGTGCGCCACCGCTTCCCCAAACGTTCATCTCTCTATTTACATGAATTTCGGTTACGTTGGGTAAGGAACTGCGAAGAATATTGGCATTTCCAAACATTAACTCGTCAACACGCCTAAAAGTAGGGATGTACGATACGGTTACACCATAGGCGGATGCTCTTCGGGCAAAGAAAAATCCTTTGTCGGTAAATTTATAATGAGCGTTCTTTTTTGTAAACCATCCCAAATGAACAAAAAAGTCTAATATTTTACTAAAACTTTCGGGGTCTTCATGAAATTCGTCTGCTGTAAAAGAGGCTTCCATAAAATACTTATGAAACATGCCGTCCATTGCTAAAAAAACGGTTATGGGTCCCACTAATACACCTTCGATATGCTTGGCGATTTGTTCTTCAATCTTCAATTCTTCCTCATTGGAAGAAGTTGCGGCATATTTTTGATTTTTATAGTTATTAAAAATCTTATTAAGTATAAAAAATTGTTCTTTCTCAAGAGTTCGAGGGTGAAATTCTTCTGCTGTTTTTAAAAAATAGACTACATCTTCGTAAAGGTACATCTTTTTAAAAACAAGCGCTGATTTTTTGTTTGTAGAAATGGTAACAACATTTGTTGTATTGTTTACTTTGTAGTCTAACCATCCTTGAGAAGCAAACATTCTTAACCCTACATTTAAGTAACCTTCATTGGCGTTAAACTCCTTAACAATTTGGTGTAACGAGGCTTTTTTTTCTTTGAGAAGAAAATCTAAAACGCCTTTTTCTTTTAAGCTTATAGCTACAGGCGCAACGGCAATACCATCTAAATGTCTAAATAAATGATTTCGATATTTGTCTTTTTCTTCTTGAGAGAGCATAGAAGATTTACTTATTATATTGGTTGAGTTTCTGAATAAAAAAATCCGAATTTTTCTTTAATTCTTTGATGGTTTTTTCATCTTTATAATTCAAATAGTAGGCTATAAAAACCAATCTGTCTTTTAGTACTGTTGCTGTCATTTCCATTGCCATAATGGTAGTTTCGGCATCAACATTAAGACTCATTAACAATACCACACTGGAAGAGTTGGATTGAGGTTGGTATTTTTCGAGCAAAATAGGTTGTGTGAGTGTAACTCCCTTTTTTTGTAATTCTTCGTTGGTCTCTTCCATTGTTTTAGAAATAAAACTGCTCGACATCATGTTAACAACTTGCTTCATTTCATCAATGGTCGTTTTTTTGTTTTTAGCTTGATTGGGTGCATATACTTTGTAATAATTGTCGAAAGTAAATGTAGGTTTGTTAAGTTTGGCTATGTTTTTATAGGTTTCGTCAGAAAGGTAATATGCTAAGGTTGTATTGTTACTTGTGTCAAAAGGATCAAAACGTTGTTTTACCTTTGGGTTTTCATAGCACTCTATCCATCCCGTTACTTTTGGTAAACAAAAAGATGTGTCGCCAAAAGCTACTTCTCGTGAACAGTTTTTTACTGTTTCTTTTTCGGGTTGTTTTTGTGTGTTTATGGTTTTTGGTTTGGTTTCGGTATTATTCTTACAACTAATGCTAAAACTAACGGTAATAAAAAGAAAGATAATTTTTTTCATGATTTTAAAAATGGTTAATTAGTGCCAACAAATTACTACTATTTGCTCAAATAAAAAAACCTTTAGACAAATCTAAAGGTTAGAGTGTTAAATTGTTTGTAAAAACAGAAGTTATACCTATTCTTAATATAAATTAGTCCAAACTATTTTATATTTTAGTATGGTTAATGCTGTTACAGAATGAAAATAGTTCAATGAGAGATCTTGAAATTGGACTATATTGAATTTGTATTCGGTATTATTCTCCGGTTTCCCAGCCTACCATAAAGAATTTAAAAGTAGCCGTGTCGGGAATTTGAGAAGTTTCAATTTTAAGATCAAATTTGTATCGTAAGTCTTCCGGTAATTGCTTCTTGTCTATGGTTATAAAAACATCGCTGTTTTTTAGAAAAATTATCACCGAATTTATAGTTGTTTCTATATTGTCTATTTCATAATTGTCTTTAATGTCTTTAAAAGTACTCTTTGTTGATAGTCCTTTTTCGGTTTTAAAACGCGGGTCAAAAATTTGAACATTATTAATCTCCGATTCGGGATCTGTTTCGTTTTTTGGTGAAATAAGCAATAATTTTTTTCCGCCTTTTTCGTAAATTTCAATCTCGCCTTGGGTTACTGTTTTGTTTTTTATAGGATGTAATTTAACTATTGAATCTTGCGCAAATATCGAGTCAATTTGTTTTATTTTCGATTTTTTGGGGAGTTTACCTACTCGATCTTTGGTTATTAAAAAGGGGTCTTCCTGTTTGTCGCATTGTATAAATAAAAGTGTTGTAATAGCAATGAAGAGTATTTTTTTCATAATAGTTTTTTTGTTTAAATTTTGTTAGAATAATTATAGTATTTAGCGCATCATTTTACCTAGAATCCCCAATACACTTCGTATAACGGTAGGACTGGTAAGTACTTTAACAAAAGGGTTTTGCGCACTTCGTCTTCGGGAAGAACTTCGTCCGGATGTACTTCGTTTCGAGCTTCTTCTTGAACTACTTTTAGTAGCTGCTTCTTTTTTGGCTAATTTTTCGGAAGTTTCTATTTTTTTGTTCAGCAATTCGTAGGCACTTTCACGATCTATTTCTTCATTATATTTAGGAATGAGTTTTGATTGTTTTAGTAGCTCTTTAAGTTCTTCGTCTTCCAAAACATCCATTCTACTCATAGGCGCTCGCATAAGTGTTGCGGATAGAGGAGTGGGAATTCCTTTTTCGTTTAATGCTGTAACCAGTGCTTCGCCAATTCCCAGAGAGGTAAGTACTTGTGCCGTGTCATAATAATCGGAAAGCGGATAGTTTTCGGCAGTAAGTTTAATGGATTTTCTGTCTTTAGCTGTAAAAGCACGTAAAGCATGTTGCACTTTAAGTCCTAATTGGCTTAAAACTGCATCGGGAATATCGGTAGGATTTTGTGTTACAAAATAAAGCCCTACGCCTTTTGACCGTATAAGTTTTACAATACTTTCTATTTGGTTTAGCAACGCATCACTGGCTTGTTTAAAAATAAGATGTGCTTCGTCTATAAATATCACCAATTCGGGTCTTCCGCTGTCGCCTTGTTCGGGAAAAGTAGAATATATCTCTGCCAATAGACTTAACATAAAAGTTGAAAAAAGTTTTGGACGGTCTTGTATATCGGTAAGTCGAAGAATATTAACAAAACCTCTTCCTTCTTCATCAACACGAAGTAAATCTTCTACTTCAAACGATTTTTCACCAAAAAACAAATCACCTCCTTGTTGTTCCAGCTCAACAATTTTTCTTAAAATTGCTCCGGTTGAAGCAGGTGAAATACGCCCGTAATCTTTTGCCAATTCGGCTTTCCCTTCATTAGTTGCATACTGCAATACTTTTTTAAAATCTTTTAGATCTAATAACGGTAATTTATTATCATCACAATATTTAAAAATCACTGAAATGATTCCGGCTTGAGTTTCCGAAACGTTTAAAATTCGGGAAAATAACACAGGTCCAAACTCGCTTACCGTTGCCCGAAGTCGTACGCCACCCTGTTTTGATAGCGATAAAATTTCTACCGGAAACTTTTTAGCATTAAAAGGGATTCCGATTTTTTCATGCCGTTCATCAATCTTGGGATGTCCGGGACTGGGTTGTGCAATACCACTTAAGTCACCTTTCATGTCCATCAACAATACGGGAACTCCTTTATCAGATAAGTTTTCGGCAAGTACTTGTAATGTTTTGGTTTTTCCCGTTCCGGTAGCTCCGGCTATTAACCCGTGCCGGTTTAATGTTTTTAAAGGAACTTTTACCAATGCGTTGGTAATGGTTTCGCCCTCCAGCATTGCAGCACCCAGTGTGATAGACTCTCCTTTAAAGGTATTTCCTTTTACTATATAATCGAAAAATTGTTGCTTCTTTGCCATAAGAATTTATTTGAGGGTAAAAATACTAATAGTTTTGAAATTTTTTGTTGTTATCTAAAATAAGATTTCAATGTCTAAATATGTACCTTTGCAAATATGACTGAAGAAGACAAAAAAAAAGTAAAGAAAGGAGAGTTGCTTCCGCTAATGGAAGCCTTCTATACCATACAAGGCGAAGGGTATCATAAAGGAAGTGCCGCATATTTTATCAGGATTGGCGGTTGCGATGTGGGTTGCCACTGGTGCGATGTAAAAGAAAGCTGGGATTCCCGTTTGCATCCACCAACGGCTACAAAAAAAATAGTTGATGAAGCTGCAAAATATGCAAATACAATAGTAGTAACCGGAGGCGAACCGCTTATGTGGAATTTGTTTCCGTTAACCCAAGCACTTCAACAAAAAGCAATAAAAACCCATATAGAAACATCCGGAGCTTACCCCTTGACCGGAAATTGGGACTGGATTTGTTTATCGCCAAAAAAAAATAAACTTCCCTTACCCGAAATTTACCCTTTAGCACACGAACTAAAGATTATTGTATACAATAAAAACGACTTTAAATTTGCCGTGCAAGAAGCAAAAAAAGTATCTCATAACTGTATCCTGTATCTTCAACCCGAATGGAGTAATCGAGAAAAAATGATTCCGTTAATCGCAGATTTTGTTATGAAAAATCCGGAATGGAAAGTTTCTTTACAAACACATAAGTATATGAACATTCCGTAACGAGATTTTTGCTTTTTAACAAATTAAAACACAGTTATAAAAGTTGTTGGACTGAATATTTTATCCTTTGTAATAAATTTGAAATCAATCAATTTTTTTTCCACATAAATTGTTAATAACTTATTGCTTTAAACTTAGGTTAACCTATTGTAAAAGCAGGGGTTTTGTTATATTTGCCTTCATTGAAAAAACAGAAGAAATAACACATATTTTTATGAGTGAAGAACAGAAAAAAGGAAATTACGGAGCCGATAGTATTCAGGCTCTGGAAGGGATGGAGCATGTGCGAATGCGTCCTTCAATGT
>JALWKK010000081.1 GCA_027081505.1 Flavobacteriaceae bacterium | reverse complement strand
CGAACTTCCGCACGCACTTCTGGGAATGCAATGGGCAGAAAAATATGGAGAAAAACCGGAAGTTTGCAACGCAATAGGAGCGCATCACGACGAGATAGAAATGACCAACTTATTGTCTCCAATAGTACAAGTTTGTGATGCCATTAGCGGAGCCAGACCGGGAGCAAGAAGACAAGTATTAGACTCTTATATCCAACGGTTAAAAGACCTTGAAGATGTAGCTTTTGGTTTTAAAGGAGTAAATAAAGCATATGCCATTCAAGCCGGAAGAGAATTGCGAGTAATGGTAGAAAGTGAAAAAGTAAGTGATGAGAAAGCAGCCGAACTAAGTTTTAATATTTCACAAAAAATTCAGACTGAAATGACGTATCCCGGACAAGTTAAAGTAACCGTGATAAGAGAAACTAGAGCTGTAAATATAGCGAAGTAAAACGTTTTTAATTATTTCTAACTCAGCACTTCCAATTTAGCAAAACGAAGTAATAACCTTTTAAGCCCGCCGTTATCAAAAAGAATTTCGGCCTTAGTGTCGGCTCCTGTTCCTTCAATTTTCATTATTTTACCCTTTCCAAACCGGATGTGTTCGACTATTGTCCCCGGGGAAAGATTAGGAATTGAAATGTTTTTTGATTTGGAAGGTGCAGGTTTTATTTTTCGTAATTTTTTGGTTGACAAACCACCTAGTGCTTTTGGGGGAGTTCCTTGTTTGGGTTTTTTTAATCGCAGCTTACTTTTATCAATGTATTCATCATCAAAGAGGGATGGGTCTAATAAAGATTTATATTTGTTTTCGGTTTTGGGAGTTAAGTAATCTAAAAATTTTTCGTCTATCTCTTCAATAAAACGGCTGGGTTCGGCATCAATTAGTTTTCCCCAGCGATATCGAGACTGAGCATAGGTGAGGTAGGCTTGTTTTTCGGCACGAGTAAGAGCCACGTAAAACAATCTGCGTTCTTCTTCCAGTTCGCTTCGAGAGTTCATACTCATGGCACTGGGAAATAAGTCTTCTTCCATTCCTACGATAAAAACGTACGGAAATTCCAATCCTTTTGCCAAATGAACTGTCATTAATGCTACTTTGTCTTCGTCGTTGGTTTCTTTATCCAAATCGGTTGCCAGCGCGACATCTTCCATATATTCAGATAAGGATCCGGTAGCCTCTGCCAATTCTTTTTGCCCTTCAACAAAATCGCGCATCCCGTTAAGCAGTTCTTCAATATTTTCTATTCGAGCGATTCCCTCTGGTGTGGCATCTTTTTTTAGTTCGGTGAGAAGTCCGGTTTTTTTAGTAACATATTCGGTGATTTCGAAAGCATTGTAGTTTTCATTTACCACTTGAAAACTTTGAATCATGGTTACAAAATCTTTGAGTTTATTTTTTGTTCCGGCATTTATATTTAGGTTTACCTTATCTATATTTTGCATTACTTCAAAAATTGAATGATTGTAACCATTGGCAGCAACAATTAGTTTTTCCATTGTGGTTTGTCCAATTCCTCTTGCCGGATAATTTAATACCCGTTTTAGTGCTTCCTCATCTTTGGGGTTTAAAATAAGACGTAAATAAGCCAATACATCTTTTATTTCTTTACGTTGGTAAAAGCTCAAACCTCCGTAAATTCGATACGGAATGTCTTTTTTTCGCAAGGCATCTTCAATCGATCTGGATTGCGCATTGGTACGGTACAAAACGGCAAAAGCACCGTTGTGTAGTTGCTTGTTCATTTTAAGTTCAAAAATGGTTCCGGCTACAAACCGTCCTTCATCTCCGTCTGTCATGCTTCGGTTTACCTTAATTTTTTCGCCTTCTTCGTTGGCTGTCCATACTACTTTCTCAAGCCGGGTTTTATTTTTTTCAATAATGCTATTGGCAGCATTTACAATATTTTTGGTTGAACGATAGTTTTGTTCTAACCGGTACACTTTTACATCATTGTAATCTTTCTGAAAATTTAATATATTATTGATATTTGCACCCCTGAAGGCATAAATACTTTGTGCATCATCTCCCACCACACAAATGTTTTGAAACCTGTCACTTAGTGCTTTAACAATAAGATATTGGCTATGATTGGTATCTTGATACTCATCGACCAAAATATACCTGAAACGATCTTGGTATTTTGCCAACACATCGGGAAAACGTGTAAGTAGCTCGTTGGTTTTTAGCAGTAAATCGTCAAAATCCATTGCTCCAGCCTTAAAGCATCGTTGTACGTATTCTTTATAAATAGCTCCCATTCTGGGGATTTTTGCCATAGCATCTGCTTCCATTAATTCGGGGTTATTATAATAGGCTTTAACGGTAATTAGGCTGTTTTTATACGAAGATATTCTGGAATAAACTCGTTTGTATTTATAAACATCTTTGTCAAGGTGCATATCTTTAATAATAGCACGAATCACACTTTGAGAGTCTTGTGTGTCGTATATGGTAAAATTAGATGGATACCCTAATCGGTCTGCTTCAAATCGAAGAATTTTTGCAAACACACTATGAAAAGTTCCCATCCAAAGATTTTTGGCTTCGGTGCCACCTACAATATTGGCAATTCGTTTTTTCATTTCGCGAGCCGCTTTATTGGTAAAGGTTAAGGCAAGAATGTTAAAAGGGTCGACTCCTTGATGCATAAGGTGCGCAATGCGATAGGTTAATACTCGTGTTTTTCCCGAACCGGCACCGGCAATAACTATCATTGCTCCGTCTTTTTGAAGTACAGGAGCCAATTGAGCTTCATTTAATTGTTGTAAATAATTTTGCAACTTACTAATTAATTAATGGTTTTGTTTAAAAAAAAATAATCTATTTCCGAACCAATGTGCGTGTCGATATTATAATAGATGTTATCTGTTTGGTGAATGAATGTGTTTTTAGAATGGTTTTTTGCTTTTTTAAAATTAAAATCATTCGATGTTTTTTTATCGAAGTATATACCATAATCCAATATCTTTTCGTAAAACGAAATAGCAATCAGTTTTGGATCAAAAAAATGTTTATCTATGCAAAATGAAGGTGTTGTTATCAATAAAATAACTGATAATACAAAGA
>JALWKK010000080.1 GCA_027081505.1 Flavobacteriaceae bacterium | reverse complement strand
AAAAAATGGAGTTTAAATGTTTTTTGTATTTTAGTGATAAATAACGTTAATGAAAAAAATACAAACAACCCTAATACTACTATTAGTATCGCTATTATCTTGTAAAGCACAAAACGTGGTGCCTTTAGATAGCTCTGAGCCTATATACATTAGAAATTCAGGCGATTATTATAAAGACACCAATAACCTTTTTAATACATTTGAAGGCACTTGGCTTTGGGAAGACCCCACTACCAATAGCTCTTTAACCATTATTTTAAAAAAAGAAACCAATGTTAATGATGTCCATGGTTTTAATTATGATATCTTAATAGGCGAATATCAATATATTGAAAACGGTGTAGAACTGGCAAATACACTGTCTGATATTAATAATCCAAATATTCCTACAGTGTTACATAAAATAGCTGGTGAAATTATACTAACAAAGTACAATCGCCCTCCTTGTCCGGAATGTGGTGCAGATGAAAGAAGGGTACGGTTATCCATAGAACATGATAATTATAAAGGTGTATGGGGTGAATTAATAATTAGACATTTTGTATATCTAGGCATTGAAAAGTTAAAGGTTATTGTTAGAGACGGTGCTTGGTTACCCGATGATTATAATAATGCTCCTGAAGATATAGATATTCCCTTTGGTGAGTATATTTTAACCAAACAGTAACCCCCACTACACACACACATTATAAGGGTTTCCTTTTTTGGATAGCCTTTATTGATTTTAGTTTGGCAGCCAATTATTAGCAATATAGCTTTTAAAAATCACCCACAGGTTTTATGCTATTACCAAACCAAGATAAACCATGTGAGGTTTCAACAAGTTATTTTTTACCAGACCTACTAGGTTTTGACTTGTCCGCCTAAGGCGGAAAACCTAGTAGGTCTCATTCAATTAATGAAAAAATGGAGTTTAAATGTTTTTTGTATTTTAGTGATAAATAACGTTAATGAAAAAAATACAAACAACCCTAATACTACTATTAGTATCGCTATTATCTTGTAAAGCACAAAACGTGGTGCCTTTATATCAGCCACCTAATGATTTACCTCCAAACGCTTATTTTAAAGATTTAGACGGGGATTATGACCGCTTTATTGGAAATTGATTATGGACAAACCAGAAACCAGAAACCAGAAACCAGAAACTATAAACTGCGAACTGCCGATTAAGGATTAAGGAATTATGGGGTGAGTGGTGAGTGGTGAGTGGTGAATGGTGAGTGGTGAGTGGTGAGTGGTGAATGGTGAGTGGTGAGTGGTGAGTGGTGAATGGTGAGTGGTGAATGGTGAGTTGTGAGTGGTGAGTTGGTGAGTGGTGAGTGGTGAGTTGATGAGGATTGATGATTTTTCTTTAATCATAAACTAAGAACCAGAAACCAAAAACCAGAAACCAAAAACCAGAAACCAGAAACCAGAAACCAAAAACCAGAAACCAAAAACCAGAAACCAGAAACCAGAAACCAGAAACCAAAAACCAGAAACAAGAAACCAAAAACCAGAAACCAGAAACTGCCAACTAAAACCTTACTACCTATTTACACCTTGATTAGACAACCATTTTTGATAGGCTCTGGCATTCCGGTTGTGCTGCGCCAATGTTTTTGCGAATTTGTGATATCCAAAATTGGTTACATCTGCGACAAAATATAAATAGTCGTGTTTTTCGTAATTAAGAACTGCATCTATCGAAGAAATATCCGGCATCGTAATGGGACCTGGCGGCAAACCGGCATTCTTATAAGTGTTATAAGGAGAGTCTGTTTCTAAATCTTTATAAAGCACTCTCTTTATTTGTTTATTAAAATCTCCACTCACCAACTTCACTGCGTAAATAACAGTTGGGTCTGCTTGTAAAGGAATTCCTCTTTTTAGTCTGTTAACATATACTCCGGCTACACGAGGACGTTCATCTATCTTAAAAGTTTCTTTTTGTACTATGGATGCCAAAGTTATTATTTCTTCTGGAGTAAGTCTTAGTTGTTTTGCCTTTTGAAGTCGATTCTTATTCCAAAATTTACGGTATTCTTTGTTCATTTTCTCTACAAACTTCTTAGGAGAAATATTCCAATACATCTCATATGTATTAGGAATAAACATACTTAAAGCCGTTTGTAGGGTAAGATTATATTCAGATAATAGTTTGGGATCTTTAAAAGTTTTTAGAAAATCCAAACTATCGGGTTCTAATTGCTTAGCGATAGTACCGGCAAGATTTTCAAGACGCTCTTGGTTATTAAACTTTACTTTAACAGGAATATTTCCGGAACGAATGGCATTAATAATTTCGTTGTTATTCATTCCTTTTTTTATCACAAAATGTCCCGATTTAATATGAGAGGAATACTTTTTTTTATGAGCTACTCTTTTAAACGATTCGATATCGTCAATTAACGGAGAAACTTCTTCTAAAACATCGGTAAAAGTTGCATCACTTGGTATAAAAATATGGGCTTCGGCATTATTAAAAGAAGTGTTTGGTGATAGTACGTTTGTATACACATAGTAAGAAAACACTGCCATAATGACAAGTCCCAATAATAAAGTAGCGACAATTACTTTTTTTAAATTACTCATAGATTAGTTGGTAAAAATATTCGGTTTTAAATTGGTTTTTACTAAAAATCCAATCTTTTTTTTCGCCGGTTTTTAAAAACCCTTGTTTTTCAAATAACTTTAAACTTGCAAGATTGTCTTCAATTATTCCTGCATAGAGTTGATGTAGATCTAAAAAGGAAAAAGAATATTTAATAAGTAGTTTTAGTGCTTCGGTAGCATATCCCTTTCTCTTTTGCTTGTCTGAAAAAATAACGATTCCTATTCCGGCGCGGCGGTGTTTCGGGTTAAAATCATACAAATCTATAAAACCAACAGGCGATTTTGTTTGACTTTCGCAAATCACTAACCTAAGTTGTTTTACTTGGTAAATATCAAGGTGTGCATTTTCTAAATATTGTTGCAAAACGTATTTAGAATAAGGTGTTTGCGTATGGCTAATTTCCCAAAATTTTTCATCGTTTTCAAGAAGATACAAAAACTCTAAATCGGAAGGTTCTAAAGCTCTTAAAAAAACGGTTTCTCCTTGTAATGTTTTCATAACCATTCTCCTTTAAATACAAATGTAGCAGGTCCTTCTAAAAAAATATTGGTATAAATATCTTCTTTTTTAACAAAACTAACTTGAAGGTTACCGCCACCGGTTTTTATCTTAACCGAATTGGATTGTGTTTTACCCGACTCGAATAAAGCGAGTGCAACGGCAGTAACACCTGTTCCGCAAGATAATGTTTCGGCTTCTACTCCGCGTTCGTACGTACGAACAGCAAACGTATTGGCATCGAGTTCTTCTACAAAATTAACATTGCTTCCTTCCTCTCCGTATAATTTATAACGTAATTCTCTTCCTACTGTTTCTACAGGATATTCCTTAATATTGGTTACCCATTCTATATGATGAGGAGATCCCGTATTTAAAAATACGGCATTTTTAAGCATCGAAATTTTAGAAACATCGTTCATTTTTAATCTAACGCAATTTTTTATAATAGTGGCTTGGTGCAAACCGTCAGATGCTTCAAAAGTAGTGGTATTATCAATAATTTTTAAACCATTGGCAAAATGTACGATACATCTTCCGCCATTTCCGCACATTGTTCCTAATTTTCCATCGGCATTAAAGTAAACCATCGTAAAATCTGCAAACTCATTTTCTTCCAAAAGCAACAAACCGTCGGCACCAATCCCGAAACGTCTGTCACACATTTTTTTTATAAGTGTTGCATCTTTCTTCGGAAAGAACAATTTTCGATTATCGATGATAATAAAATCATTTCCGGTGCCATGATATTTGTAAAAAGGGATTTTCAAAAACCAATGTTTAGATTTTCACAAATATACAAAAATAGATGAAGCACTAAAGTTTGTTAACAAAACTTAAAGCCTTGTTAAAACAGCGTTAAAGTAAAACTGACAAATACTATTTTGGTGTACTTTTTGTTAATTTTACTTTATAAAAAACAAAGAGTTATGAAACAGACAGTAAAATTTTTTGCCATTGCCCTTTTGTCCGGTGTTTTAACATTAGCCGGATATAAAACTTTAATAGAAAAAAAACAGAGCAATCAAGAAATAACCTTGGCAGACCCACCGACTCCTTTTGTTAAAACCGCTTTTACTAACACACCGGCACCAATTAATACGATAGATTTTACCGAAGCAGCCGAAAAAGCCATACATGCCGTTGTACACGTCAAAAATACAACGATTATAAACCAACCTGTAACCATAAGTCAATTATTTTACGGAGGAGGTGAGCCGCGAGCGAGAATAGGTTCGGGAAGTGGTGTGATTATTTCGCCGGATGGTTATATTATTACAAACAATCACGTTATTGCCAATGCAACCGAATTGGAAGTAACTTTAAATGACAATAAAATTTATACAGCAAAGCTCATAGGTACAGACCCAAAAACCGATATTGCTTTAATAAAAGTAAATGCAAACGAAGCGTTGCCGTATATGACATTTGGCGATTCTAATATGCTTCGGCTTGGCGAATGGGTTCTTGCCGTAGGAAATCCTTTTAATTTAAACTCAACAGTTACCGCCGGTATTGTAAGTGCTAAAGCCAGAGATTTAAATGAGTTTGACGGGCAAGTACAATCTTTTATTCAAACCGATGCCGCTGTAAATAGAGGAAATAGCGGCGGTGCATTGGTTAATACGCGCGGTGAACTGGTAGGAATTAATACGGCTATAACATCCGAAACCGGTTCGTATGTTG
Source organism: Flavobacteriaceae bacterium (assembly GCA_027081505.1). Classification (GTDB taxonomy): domain Bacteria; phylum Bacteroidota; class Bacteroidia; order Flavobacteriales; family Flavobacteriaceae; genus Marifrigoribacter. The sequence continues at coordinate 7,853 of JALWKK010000080.1, read as the reverse complement.
GATACTCATTTGCAGTACCGGCTAATATTGCAAGAAAAGTAGTAGAAGACATTATGGAATACGGAAATGTTCAACGTGGAATTTTAGGGATTATAGGTGCTAATTTAAACTCGAGAATCGCAGACGAATTAGGAATAAGCAAAACCGAAGGTATTTATGTTGACGATATAGAAAAAGGTACCGGAGCCGATAAAGCTGGAATTAAAAAAGGAGATATAATAACCGGAATAGACGGTTTTAAAATTGAAAGATTTTCAGATTTGGTAGGTTATTTAGGTTCAAAGCGCCCCAACGATGTAGTTGAAGTTACTCTTTTTAGAAATGGGAAAGAGAAAAACGTATCGGTTACATTAATCAAACTTGAGGTTTATGAAATAGCAGATTTAGGACTTGAAGTAAAAAATATTAGCAAGGAAGAATTGAAAGAAAGAGGACTTTCGCACGGTGTTAAAGTAAGCAAAGCTTTAACCAAAGAAATGAAAAGATACAACTTGGAAGGGATTATCATTACCGAAATAAATGATAAAAATGTGAACACCATAGATGATGTTAAAAACATAATAAATGCAAGAGATTACAGAGTTCCTTTAAAGGTAACTTTTGCAGATGATGAAGGAAACATAAATACCTTTATCTTTAGATAATAAATAGCTTTTATAAATAAATGAGGCTATTCGGAAGAAACGTTTAGATACGTGTTTAAATTGGCGGATAAAGAGTTGGTTTTGTTAGTTATTCCCTTTTTTAAATACCTCCGATTTCCGAATAGCCTTTTCTTTTTGCTTTTAACTACTCATTAACATTTATAACCAACAGGATTAGTAATTTTGTAAAAATCAACAGAAACGATGAACAAATTTTTACTGATACCGGTTTTAGTTTTCTTTTTGGCATGCAATACAGCTGACAAAAAAAAAGAAAATACAGTTTGGATTGGCGGGCAAATCATCAATCCAACTGGTAATTTTGTAAGAATTTACAAGGGTGAAAAATTAATAGACAGTATTGCTTTAGACGAACATAATTTCTTTATTTATAAAAACGATACCCTACCTGAAGGACTTTATACCTTTACTCATAAAGAGTTTCAAGTATTTTATTTAAAACCCGGAGACAGTTTGATGTTACGGGTAAATACTCTGGAATTTGACGAATCGTTAACTTACACCGGCAAAGGTGCAGAACGCAACAATCTTTTGATGGAACTTTTTTTAATAAATGAAGAAGAAAATAAATTAATGCCGGCCTATTATATGCTTTCTCCGCAAGATTTTAATAATAAATTAGATTCGCTTAAGAACATACGAAAGCATATTTACTCATTATATAATCAAAACTTAAAATTTGATTCTAAATTTGATAAAATTGTACAAGCGGGAATAAATTATGATTATTTTTCTAAAAAAGAACGCTATACTGCCGTAAACCGAAATAAGAACATTAAATATCCAGACAAGTTTTATTCGTATCGAGATTCAATAGATTTAAAAAGCAATGAATTACAATGGTATTTTTCTTACTACCGGTTCCTCAACCGATATTTTGACAATTTAGCTTGGGAAAAGAGCAATACTAATAAGTTGCCTTTAAATAAAAATACTTATTTACTAGTTTCAGAAAAAATTAAACTTATCGATAGCTTGGTGCAAAATGAAGATTTAAAAAACAGTATGATTTTTAATAGCACAAAACATTATCTGAAATATTGTGCCAGTGATAAAGAAAGAGACAAGATTGTAAATCTGTTTTTTAAAACAAACACCAACATACAGTACAAAGAGCAAGTGCTGGACTTGGCAAATCAATATAAAAATATACAATACGGAAAAACCATTCCAAATTTATTTTTAACTACCATAGACACTAATTTTATTGACCTTCATAGCATTATAAAAAAACCAACTGCCATTTATTTCTGGAGTACCAATGCCGAGAATCATTATCGAGAAATTCATAAAAGAGTAAAATCGTATTCAAAAAAATTTCCACAGTATGATTTTATTGCCATTAACATAGACACTAATTTTAGTTTATGGAGGAACGTTGTTTCAAACCATACCTACAACCCACTAACCGAATACCAGTTTAAAAATCTTGATGAAGCAACAAAAAAACTGGTTATTTCTTCACTTAATAAAGCATTTATCGTTTCTGAAAAAGGCGTTATTAAACAAAATAATGCTAATCTATTTAGCCCGACATTTGAAAAATTGTTGTCTAAATATTAGATAACAATCAATCATTAAAAAATTGTTATTGTTTAAATTTACTATGGCAGGCTGTACAATGGTTTAACGTTATGTACTACACTTTAATTACCTTTTTTATAATCGGCAAGAAATTTTTCTAACCCAATATCGGTAAGTGGATGCTTTAACAATCCTAAAATAGAAGATAATGGTCCGGTCATAACATCGGCTCCAATTTTTGCACAATTTAATACATGCATAGTATGACGCACCGAGGCAGCTAATATTTGCGTTTCAAAACCATAATTATCATAAATTTCTCTTATTTCTGCAATAAGGTTTAATCCATCTGTAGAAATATCGTCTAATCTTCCTATAAAAGGAGAAACATACGTTGCACCTGCTTTAGCTGCCAGTAATGCTTGCCCAGCCGAAAAGACTAATGTAACATTGGTTTTAATTCCTTTATCTTTAAAATATTTTGCAGCCTTTATGCCATCCTTTATCATTGGTAACTTTACAACTATTTGCGGATTTAAAGCAGCTAACTCCTCTCCTTCTCGTACCATTCCTTCAAAATCGGTGGCAATTACTTCGGCAGAAACATCACCATCTACAATCTCACAGATTGCTTTGTAATGGTTTAGAATATTTTCTTTTCCGGTAATTCCTTCTTTTGCCATAAGTGAGGGATTGGTGGTAACTCCATCCAACACACCCAAATCTTGGGCTTCACGTATTTGATCTAAGTTGGCTGTATCTACAAAAAATTTCATTTTATAAGGATTTAAGTTGTTTTATTTCAAAACAAAAATACACAACTTCTGTTTGTGTTATTCGACTTTTATAAAAAGTTGCTAAAACTTCTTGTTAATAACATCACTTTGATATTAATTTCTTTTTATTTATGAATCAAATACTTATTTTACAGCCAAGTACATTTTTTTGAATGTTAAAGTAATGTTAAATTATAGTACTATGCGTAACATACTACCTGTTTTTATACTTATCTTTGTATAAGAAATAACTGAAAGATGAAAAATCTAATAACCGAAAACGAAAAAACTGTAGCTTCAATACTTCACATAACTACATTTAGTAAGTATTTTTTTCCGTTAGGAAACTTTTTGTTTCCCTTATTATTATGGGTTGTTCATATAGGCAAACCTTTTGTAAATGAAAACGGAAGACAAGCCATTAACTTTCAGCTTAGCATGTTTTCATATTCGGTAATTATAGCCTTACTTATATTTCCGTTCTTATTTGTTTATGTAGATGATTTTGTGACGCTTATCCAAAACTTAGACAATAATTCTATCAATTTAGATGACAGCAATATAACTCAAATTTCAGGATTTGTATTTATTGTTATTGTAGTTGCAATACTATTATTGGCATTATTTATTTTTGAAATATATGCAGTTATCATGGCATCTATTTATGCATCGCAAGGTAAAGTTTACAACTATCCGTTAAACATTTCTTTTATTCCGAAAAATTCAATACAAACCAACACGTCTAAAAACACCTAAAATGAGCACATTAGTAAGTTATTTAGTAGCCGTAGTGCTAAACCTATTTGTTTCGGGAAAACCACAACAAATTACAACACAGAATAATGAACAGCCTGTAATTAACAAACCTATAGATAAAAAAACCTCGCAAGATTGTCTCTCTCTGTTTTTTTACTCTAAAACAAATACAAACCTATTGTATACCAATCTTATAGATAACAATACAATATAAAACATATCAGTACTTATGAAAATTGAAAACACAAAAGCACAAATGCGAAAAGGAGTTCTGGAATATTGTATTCTTAGTATTCTTAAAGAAGGTGAAGGATACACAACAGATATTTTGGCAACACTAAAAGACGCGAAGATGCTGGTTGTAGAAGGTACTATTTACCCACTACTTACACGACTTAAAAACGCCGGATTATTATCCTATAGATGGGAAGAATCCAACAGCGGACCACCCAGAAAATATTATATGTTAACCGAAACAGGCAAATTGTTCTTAAAAGAATTAGACACCACTTGGCAAGAATTACAGCAAGCCGTAAACAAAGTAACCAACGTAAAACAAGCAAAATGAACAAAACAATAAACATTAACTTAGGCGGTACCTTTTTTCACATAGATGAAGATGCTTTTGGCAAACTTAGCAGGTATCTTGATGCGATAAAGTTATCTTTTAAAGACCCTGTCGGGCAAGACGAAATAATACGTGATATAGAAGCACGAATAGCCGAGCTATTTACTGAAAAACTGCAAAGCCCAACACAAGTTATTACCCTTAAAGAGTTAGATGAAGTAATTACCGTAATGGGACAACCGGAAGATTATATCATTGATGAAGATATTTTTGAAGATTCACCAAAGGATAAACAAAAATCTACCGGTTCTTACAAGCAACTTTTTAGAGATATAGACAATAAATTTGTAGCCGGCGTTTCATCCGGATTGGCACATTACCTTAGTATTGATGCAGTATGGATACGGTTGATTTGGATATTGTTAACCGTCTTTTCATCAGGTTTTTTCATTATCATATATATCATTTTTTGGATCTTAGTGCCACCTGCCATATCTACGTCGGATAAATTAAAAATGTCGAGAGAGCCTATTAATATATCAAACATCGAACGAAAAATAAAAGAAGAAGCCTCACACATTGAAGAAGAGGTGAAAAATATTGATAAAGAAGCTTTAAAAAGAAATTTTTCCGACTTTTTTGGAACGGTAGGAAAAATAGTTAATGTACTACTCACTATTATTAGCAAGTTTATAGGCATTGTGTTTATACTTATAGCAATAATTGCACTGGTTAGTATTGCTATAGGTTTATTTACAGGAACTCTTGGTGCCGGCAGTGGAAACTTACTTACATTTAACTATATAAATGCAGTAATCACAACAGGAACTCCGCTATGGTTTATCTATATTTTATTTGCCGTTTTGTTTGGAGTACCCTTAATCGCGCTATTTATTTTAGGATTAAAATTATTATTTACTAATCTAAAAAGTATAGGAAGACCTGCAAAAGTTATTCTATTTATAATTTGGCTTGCTTCAATCATTGCAGTTGGCATATTAGGCGTTAAACAGTTTAATGAGGTTGCTTACGACGGAAAAGTAATACTTGAAGAAACGCTTCCGGTACAAGCAAATGATACGTTATTTATAAAAATGAACTTTAACAAAATGTATAGTCATACTGCCAGAAGAAACAATTCGTTTAAAATAAAATTAAATGAAAACGACCAAAAAGTAATTTATTCAACAAATGTAAAGCTTATTGTACGCGCTACAACAGATTCATTAGCTCAATTATATATCGAGAAAAAAGCAGACGGAAATACCTTTCTCGACGCAAAAAACAGAGCAGATGCCATTAATTACAGGTATAATTTTATAAACAACACACTTTTGTTAGACGGTTACTATACTACTGAAACAACCAATAAATATCGAAATCAGAATGTAGAAATAATCGTTTACCTACCGGTAGGAACTGTTTTATTTGCAGATGAAAACACATTTTCATACCATAGAAACCCGAGTAGTTATAATGATATTTTAAACAATGGTGACGAACAGCAATACCTGTTAATAGAAGAGGGAAAAACAAAATGTTTAGATTGCCCTACAACCACAACAAACTCAAACATTAAAAACGAAAAAAAATCTATAAATACTGAAAATTGGCAATTAGAAGTAGAAAAATCGCTTAATAAAGAGGACAATAACAATAACTATATTAAACTAGATGATGATGGTGTAGATATTAATATTATAGACAAAAACGATACAATTAGAGTTAAAATTAACAATCAAAATCAATAAAAATGAAAAAATTAATCACCCTTATTTTTTTGACAACAGTACTAGTTTCTTGTCAAATAAGCATTAATCAAGTAAAAGGAAACGGAAATGTACAAACCGAAGAACGCAATGTAACCGAAGCATTCAACCAAGTAAAGGCAGCCAGAGGGTTATATGTTATTCTCACCCAAGGAAATAGCAATAAAATTACCGTAGAGGCAGACGAAAATTTACAGGAGCTAATCACAACTACTATTTCAGATGGAAAGCTTAGTATTACTTCTACCGAAAACATAGGTCGTGCTAAAGCAAAAAATATTTATGTAACGTTTACAAACATTAAAGAAATAGTCGCTTCTAGTGGAGCTGATATAAGTGCTACCAATACTATAAATAGCGAACAATTAACGTTAGATGCCAGTAGCGGAGCCGATATAAACTTAGATGTATTCTCGAAAGAGTTATATATTGATTGTAGTAGCGGAGCCGACATCGAAGTCACAGGTAAGGCAAAAACTGTAAATGCAAAAGCCTCGAGCGGAAGCGATATAGATGCAAAAGAATTAATAGCCTCCGAAGGAACTGCATCTGCCAGTAGTGGTGCCGATATTACCGTTAATATCATTAAAAAACTAGAAGTCTCAGCATCTAGTGGCGGTGATGTAAAATATTACGGAAATCCCAAAGATGTAGTAAAACATAAAAACGCTTCAGGTGGTATATCCAAAATGGAATAAACTATTTGCTTAACTCTTTTTTTTTCATCTTTTCAACTACTTGAAAAAGCAGCAGGACAAATGGCAACTAACAAGGACCGTATTTCCTCAACGATTTATACCTATACTAAAATATGTGGAGATTTATAAGGTTTTTAGCTGTCTCAATTTGGTATAAAATCAAAAAAAAGAGAGCAATGGTACCAAGCCCTCAAAGCAACTTACGCTATAAAAATCACTACATTCGAAAACTTAAAATGTTTAAGTCCGATTAAGAGGGGTCTGAACAACAAAAACAGTAAAAAAATTAAATTGTAACGAATGAGTTTTAATAATACATACTTGTATTTTTTTTATACTTTTAAAGAATGAGTAATTGAATCACAAATTTGTGCAAAACAAATATGCTATGTAAAAAAACTTATGATTCAACTCTACCGGAAAATATAATACCAAAAACAATAAGCTGATGTACGCCTTCGATATTATTATAAAAAATAAGAATTTAAAGAAAGGAAACGACCAACAATTTGAAGATTGGTATCATTTATCAAGCAATTTTATCTACTTTCTAGAGCGAAACGGTCAAATTGTAAAAGGTAATCATCAAATGATTATCAATGGGGATACACTGCGAATTCCCGTTATGTGTTTTGACAGAAACTCCTTAAATATCAATAATTTCAGTATTTATGCAAAAGAACTTATACGAGAGGTCGAACAACTTGCGGGAAACAAAATAACCTTTAAATTTCGTGGCAGAGATGGTGAAAACCTTAATTACTCGATACCAAAAAACAGTTCATTCTATATCTTGCGATACGGATGGGAATCGCCGCTACTTTGCGGAGATACGCACAGTCCGATACCTCTCTACACCATACCACACACCGATCACGGCGGGATAGATTTTGATAATATTACTTTTTGGCAACAAGACTATGAGCGACTATAGGGTTTGTGGTTGAGTAGTGGATCATACGAACATTTCGCTCAAGACCAATTACAAAACCCTTACTCACCCATAAACAGTACCGGAAGAAAAATATGCGCTATAATTGAAAAATTAACAGGAGTACCAACCTACTATTTCCTCTTTAATTACAGAAATATAAATC
>JALWKK010000079.1 GCA_027081505.1 Flavobacteriaceae bacterium | reverse complement strand
GTTATATTTGATGAACTTTGCATACATAAAGATACAAAATCTTTAGGAACGGGAGAAGAAAATCTCCCGTTTTTTTTATACAAAAAAAGCTGTCCTTTTGAGACAGCCTCTATACTATGATATGAGAATGGATTTGTTATTTTCCGTCCATCTTATCTTTTAATTCTTGTAATTTTTGATTGGCATCTCCAAGTGTTGGTTTTGCTTCCTCAACAGCTTTGGCTTGTTTTTTGGCTGCTGCTTTTACAATTTTTGCCTCTTCTTCTTTATGGATTACCATATGCGAAGCCACTACTTTTTTGAATTCTTTATTAAATTCAATTATTTGGAATTCGGCTTTTTCTCCTTTTTTTAGTTTGGTACCGTCTTCTTTTTCAAGGTGACGTGTGGGTACAAAAGCTGTTATGTCGTCATTAAATACAACTGTGGCACCTTTATCGACCATATCTGTAATAGTCGAAGTGTGTTTTGTTCCCACTGCAAATTCATCTTGATATTTATCCCAAGGGTTTTCGGTTGTTTGTTTGTGACCTAAACTTAGCTTGCGCCCTTCAACATCAAGTTCAAGAACCACCACGTCCAACTCATCACCAACATTGCAGAACTCGCTTGGGTGTTTTATTTTTTTAGTCCAAGAAAGGTCGCTAATATAAATTAAACCGTCTATACCTTCTTCTAATTCTACAAAAACACCGAAGTTAGTAAAGTTACGTACGACTCCTTTATGTTTAGAACCAACGGGATATTTTTTGGTAATATCTGTCCAAGGATCCGGCGTAAGTTGTTTGATGCCTAAAGAAATTTTTCGTTCTTCTTGATCGATAGTTAGCACAACTGCCTCTACTTCGTCACCAACTTTTACAAAATCTTGTGCGCTTCTAAGGTGTGTGGACCAAGACATTTCGCTTACGTGAATAAGTCCTTCTACGCCATCGGCAACTTCAATAAAGGCTCCGTAATCGGCAATTACAACTACTTTTCCTTTTACTTTATCACCAACCTTAAGTTTATCACCCAGTGCTTCCCAAGGATGTTCGGTTAATTGTTTAAGTCCTAACTGAATACGTGTTTTTCCTTCATCAAAATCAAGGATAACTACATTTAATTTCTGATCTAATTCTACTATTTCGTTCGGGTGGTTAATTCGAGACCAAGAAAGGTCTGTGATATGAATTAAACCGTCAACTCCTCCAAGGTCAACAAATACACCATAGGAAGTGATGTTTTTAACTACTCCTTCAAGTACTTGTCCTTTTTCAAGTTGACCAATAATTTCTTTCTTTTGTTCTTCAATATCTGCTTCGATAAGTGCTTTATGCGAAACAACAACGTTTTTAAATTCGTGGTTAATCTTAACTACTTTAAATTCCATTGTTTTTCCTACATACATATCGTAATCACGAATAGGCTTCACATCGATTTGCGAACCGGGTAAGAATGCTTCTATACCGAATACATCTACAATCATACCTCCTTTAGTGCGACATTTTACGTATCCGTTAACAATAGTACCTTCTTCGTGAGCTTTATTTACTCGTTCCCAAGCCTTAATAACACGTGCTTTACGGTGCGATAATACCAATTGTCCGGTTGCATCTTCGCGAACATCGATAAGTACTTTTACCTTATCTCCAACTTTTAAATCGGGATTGTAACGAAATTCATTTAGCGATACAACGCCTTCAGATTTAGCATTGATATCAATTATTACATCTCGATCGGTAATGCGTACCACGACTCCTTCTACTACTTCGTTATCAAGAGTATCTACAAAATTCTCTTCAACAAGTTTTTTAAATTCTTCTAACTTTCCTTCATCTACCGCCTCGATACCTTCTTGGTAGTTTTCCCAATTAAATTCTTTTAAAAATTTTTCGGGGTCTCTTTCTTTTAACGAAAGTTCTTTTTCAGGCTGCGCTACAGCAACTTCTTGTACTTCTTCAACAGTTACCTCATTCTCTTTGGTTTCCGGTGCTTTTGTTTGTTTTTCTTCAGCCATATGCTAAAATTACATTTTTTAAGAGCAAGTTCTTAAAATAGTTTTTTTTGTATTCTGCAAATTTTCAAGAATTTAAGTGACTAATTCACAGAAGGGTTTATCTTGTTTTTTTTACTTTAATTTCCTTTTATTCTTGACACATCACTAAAAGGAAGGCGCAAAATTACGTCTTATTTTTTGATTTTCAAAGGTTTTTTTTGGTTTCTACCTACGGTAGGCAAGTTTGGTTTGTGTTTTTTTTTATTTAGAATGCTGAATTGAAAGTTAAGAATCAATTTTCAATCATAACTCAATCTTCACAAATCTACTTGCCGGCAGACAGACTCAACAACTCATAAAGGAACCACCTCATACTTCACACAACTGAATACTGCCCACTGAATACTGCCCACTGAATACTGCCAACTGAATACTGCCAACTGAATACTGCCAACTGAATACTGCCAACTGAATACTGCCAACTGAATACTGCCCACTGAATACTGCTCACTGAATACTGAAAAAACTAGGCATCAAACCATTGCGACCAAGGAATTCTACTTAAGGCTATCATCAAAGCCAATGTATAGTATATAGCTATTGTTTTAAATTTTTTTGCCGACATTAATTTCTTTTTTTGTTTGGAGTATCCTATGGTTATCAATATCACTGAAATAATCAATATTAAAGGGTGTTCTACAATAAACAATCGTAAGTTAGTGTCCTTCATTACAGCTCCCATACCAATATCGGTTATTGCAGAAATTCCTTTGGGTGAAAGAAACAGTAAGATTAAACCTATGACAACTTGTATGTGCGTAAAAATTAAAGCAAAAAGTGAAATTCTAAAGTCTTTGGGTTGAAATTCTTTTTTGCCAAACCAACCTGCAATAGCGTTTATAACAGCAATTAAAACGGTAAAAAGCGTAAGATACGCCCAGTACGAATGAACAAATTGAATAGAGGTATACATAATTTTTTTGTTTTTTAGTAGTTGGTAAATATACATAAAAAAAACCGCCTCAAAAATAAGGCGGCTTCTGAAAAAAAATACTATTACTTTTTTAGAATTTATATCTAATTGAAGCATTAAAAGTTCTTCCGTTTGTGTTGATAAAACCGAATCTATCGCTCTGTTGAATTACTATTCTATCAAAAGCATTAAAAACGTTGGCTCTAAAAATCATTTTGTTGCTACCCAAATCAAATTTATAAGTTAATCCGGCATCGGTTAGTGCGTATTCGCCTAATTGTTCACCGGTATAATTTGATACATTGGTGTTTTCATCAGTAAATTCATAATGATTGGCATAATACTTTATATTGGCATCAATGCTTAATCCTTGAATCACACGTACTCTAAACCCTGCACCGGCAGTTGTTTGAGGAGCGGTAGATATTTTTACACCCGTTCTATCAACACCTTCTTCCGTGCTTATCAATTCGTTGGTTTCGTCATTAAACCTAACAAAGGAAGTTTTTCCTTTAAACACCCAACTGCCTCCTGAAGCAAAGCCGGTTAATGTTAACCAATCGGTTGCTTTATATCTAAAGTCAATTTCTGCACCTGTATGATATTGTCTTACGCCTCTTTCAAAAATGTTAACTCCAAAATCATCTGCATCATCGTCTGGAGTTCCATTATCATCAATATCAAAACTTTGTAGCACTCGGTTAGACCAATCGGTTACATAAGCATTAAAGTGTGCCAAAAATCTATCTGTTTTAAAATGGTATCCTGTTTCGATACTTTTGATTATTTGGTTGTCAACTTCAGGTTCAACAAACTCGGAAGACCTTCTTATATTTACAAAAATATCATCCGAGAAAGGTTGTCTTGAATAATAGCCGGCATTCAAAAACATTTTATGACTTCCGTGTCCTTCATCTATAATATAAGCCATACCTCCTTTTAGGTTATACCCCATTTTGTTTACTACATCTGTTTTTCCCGGATCGTCAAATCTTCCTTCTCTTTGATAGGATTGGTTTGAGAGAGCACCTTGAAAAAATATAGAGAATCTATCGCTTGCATATTCAATTTGTCCAAAAGCACCTTGATAATTTATATTTTCGGTATAGTCATAATCTATTCTATCTTCTTCGGGAGCAAAATTAAAAAGTGCCGCCCAAGGAGTAGCATCATAAGAATTTGTTACTACGGCACCGTCGGGTCTGTCATTAGACCAACCGGATAATCCGTAAAAATCAACTACTTGTCTAAAATGATCACCGGAGTACATTCTAAAATCTACACCAAAATTAGCTGAAAGCTTATCTGAAAAATTATGATTAAAGTTTGATATAATACCATACCATTGGTGCATATTCATAGAAGCTCTTCTAATATAACCTGCTCCATTGGGTGCTCCGTAGTCACCGCCTATTCCTACTAAGGCGTTATTGGCTTCGATGGCGGCATAATCTATTTGACCATACAAAGGACCTGCTCCATCCGGATCTTCGGTTCTGATTCTTCCGTTTCCGCGAGGTCCGGTTCCTCCACCGCGACCCCAAGAAGCATATAAAACGGTAGAAAGTTCGGATTTTTCACTCATTGTCCAATCCCAGTTAAGGTTCATTACCGGTTTGTGATAAAAATTTTGTCTTTCAGACTCAATACCATCATCAGTATAACCCCAGTGTTGATTAAATTTTGGGTCAGCAGCAATAATTTCTTTAGATTGCGACCAACGTTGTCCGTGTAATTGTGGTGCTCCTGTTAGTAAGAAATTAAACGAGTGGGTTTCATTAGGTTTGTATCCTACGGCAAAATAATAATTTTGTCCTTGACCATAGGTTCCTCTTGCCCATTTTCTGTGTGCTTGCCAGTAATCTAACAGGACAGAAAATGCCCAACCGCTTTCGCTTAGTCCAGAATCATAAGCTACCGTACCTTTTACATAACTGTCATTACCTCCTAAAAAGCGTGCAAAGCCGCCTTTTTTCTTGTCGGCTGCTTTCATTACAATATTGGTTGTACCACCAACAGAAGATATGGCTAATTTTGAAGCACCAAGTCCTCTTTGTACTTGTACGGCAGAAGCAATGTCGGCAATACCTGCCCAGTTAGACCAATATACTCTACCATCTTCCATCCCGTTTACGGGTTGCCCGTTTAATAAGATAGCGATATTGGTTTGGTCAAAACCACGTAAGAAAAATTGAGAATCTCCAAAACCGGTTTGCCCGGAAACGTAAGTAGAAGGCGTGTACTTAACAGCTTCTGCCAATTCTACGTTACCCGCTACACGTTCTTGGATTTCTTCGGCTTTAATGGTAGATACAGCCACAGGAGTTTTACGGTCCTCGGCTAAATCTATTACCCCTTTACCTACAATTACTACTTCTTCTAATGCATCTGCATCCGGATTTAGGGTAATTTCACCTAAATCTAAACTACCATTAACAAGTGTATACGACACACTCTTTGTGGTATAACCTAAATAAGAAATAGTGAGTGTTCCACTATTACCATTTACTTTGAAAGAAAATTTTCCATCAAAGTCTGTCACGGCACCGTTGCTTGTACCGTCTTCAACAACATTAGCGCCAGGAAGCGGACCTCCTAAATCACCATCTGTTACTGTTCCTGAAATAGTGCCTTGAGCAAAAGATATTGCTCCCATAAACAAGAAGGCTACTACCGTAAAAAATGTAATTTTTTTCATCATAAATATTTGTTATTTTGTTAGCGCAAAAGTAAATTAAATTTTGCTAATTAGTTCACACAAATTTAAAATTTAATAGTAACATAACATTGTAATATTTGTAACACTTATTAAGTTTTTATTAACATATTTAAAAGCAGCTCGTTATCTGCTTTTAAACCTACAATAACAGGGAAATCATTATTTTTACACCTCAATAAATTTTATCTAAAAGTGAATTTTTTGTTTAATAAAGGATAAAAAACTCCTAAAAATTATTACAATTTTTTTTAAAGTGAATCATATAATTAAAAAACAATAAATTTTTAATTATCAAAAGAGATACTATCTAACTGTTTTTTAAGAGGAGAAATAAACAAGCTATATTTTTCTTTAAGCGTGTCTGGCAAGGGTTTAGATGCCGGTAAATCCAACTTTAACGGATCTACTTGCTTATTGTCTTTCCAAAAACGATAACAAACGTGAGGACCTCCGGTATTCCCGGTCATTCCTATCCAACCGATAACATCCCCTTGGCGAACAAAATCTCCTACCTTAACATTTCGCTTTTTCATATGCAAATATTGAGTAGAATAGGTTGCGTTATGTCTAATTTTCACGTAATTACCGTTACCTCCTTTTCGTTCAGACTTTGTTACCACACCGTCTGCAGTGGCTAATATGGGTGTTCCTATAGGAGCGGCAAAATCTGTTCCTCTATGAGGTCTAATTTTATAGCCGTAATATTTTATTCTTCTTCTTAAATTAAATCTTGAGGAAATTCGGCTAAATTTTACCGGAGCTTTTAAAAAAGCACGCCGGAGGTTATTGGCATTTTCATCATAGAAATCGGCAATATTTTTGGTAGAATCTTCTATAAACCGAAATGCATAAATGGGTTTCCCCCGATGTTCAAAATAAGCAGCTTTTACTTGATCGACACCTGCCGGTATGGTATCGTTTATAAACTTTTGAGTATAAATTACTTTAAATTTATCTCCTTTTTGAAGCCTAAAAAAATCAATCGTCCAAGCATAGATTGATGCCAGCCTGTCGGTTAAATTTAAAGGCAACCCTTGTTCGTCCATTGTTTGCGATAACGAACTTGCAATAACGCCAGATGCTGTTTTTTCGACTATTGTAACGGGTTTCTTTTTATTGTTAACTTTAATGCTATCTTGAAGATGTACAACGGCATAGTCTATTCTGTTTTTTTCGTATATAAACACCAGTGGTGTATTAACACTGTCTTTGGCTGCGAGAATTAGATATGGTCTTCCTACTCGTATTTTTCTAACATCAAAACTATCTTTTATTGAGGAAACAATGTTGAATATATGTTTTTGCTGAATATGATGTGCATCCAGAATAGCACCAAATGTATCACCATACTTTACGGTATCTCTAATAACTACAAAATCATCAAGATTAAATCCAAAAGCTTTGTTTGTTTTTTTTACAACTGAAGTTGTTTCCTGTCTTTCAAGTTTGGGTTCTTTAACACAAGAAATTATCGTTAAAAACCCTATTATCAGGTAGCTTATTTTTTTCAAATTTGGAAAAAAGTATTAATTAAAATTAAATATTTTTTCCCCAATCTTGTATTTCTTGCTCAGACCAAAGGCTCGGAAAGAAGATGCGTTTTTGGTATTTGGGGTGCATATACTTTTTCCAATCGCTTCCTCCTGTTGCTTCAATGTCTTCATCGGCAAGTCCGGATTCTAAATAATGTTTAGCAGCATTATAATGTGCAATTACCCAGGTAATATTTACCGTATAATCGTAATGTCGCATTGCTTCAATCAACTTAGAATCATTTTTTACTTCTTTGGGGAGTTCTTTAAATCTTGCGTACAAATTTATGGTATTATATTCTTGTGTAAAAGCAATAAACTCATTTTTATATTTTTTTTCGAATATTTTTAACAAATAGCTTTTTTCTCCTGTTTTATAATCTTTTCCAGCAGCCTGCCAATATAAGTGGTCCAGTGCATATTCGTAAGTAGTATTTCTGTCTATGGTTTTTCTAAAACGTGCGTCTATCAGATTAATTAAATCGGTAGATGCAAACTCGATTTTCCGGTATTGTGCGCTCTGAAATCCACTTGCAGGTGTTAGTGTATTTCTAAATTTTAGATATTGTTCTACTTCCATTCCTTCTTGCATTATTGAAAATGAAGAGGTAAGCATATCAAAATACCGGCTTATTCGCATTAACCTTGATGAGAAAAATGAAGCTGTCAAGTTGGGATGATGCGCTACTTGTTCTATTTCCCAAAGAATCATTTTAAACAACAATTCATTTACTTGGTGGTACATTATAAACACCATTTCGTCCGGATGTTCTGTGCGTTGTATTTGTAGGTTTAACAGTGCATCGGTTTGAATGTAATCCCAATAATTCATAGGTTTACTGTGCAGTAATCCTTCAAGAGCCGTATCCAAATCGATTCCTATATCTTCATATTTTTGCTCTACTTTTTTTAATAACTCATTAATTTTTGGTTGTGTCTTCATGGTTAATCCAGTATTATATTAAACGAATTTTTTAATCCTTTAAATTCAACTAAAGATGCTTTTAATGAGCCTACTGCCAGGTCGGCTTTTATTAACAGTGGCATTTTATTATCATCGTCAGACACCCAAACCGTTAAACTTTCCTTTTCTTTAAATACTCTTCCTGATTGCACATAGGGTCTAAATTTTAAAGCGGCAATTTTTCCGAATTCTGTTTCTAACTTTTCTCTTCCTAGAAATTTCACTCTAAAAACGAAGTTTTCTTTATCAAAAAACATATTCAAATCTACAGTTTCGCCAATTTTAATAGCATCCATATTCAGGTTATTTCTTAAATAGTAAAATGCCGAAACCATATCTTGTACATTGGGCGAAATGGTTTTAACATAAGACGTATCGTATTTTTTATTTTGAATGTGGGCAATCTTGGCTACGTGATCAAAATCTATTTGAATGTCTTTTGTGTGCCCTCCTTCATCTATTTGGCGAATAAATCGGTAAGGAATGTCTTTTTCTTTATCGATGTACGATTCATAATTATCTTCTACTTTAAAAAACCAACGGGACATACCGGTTGTTTTTCCTTCTCCAACTACGTGATAAACTTGTTTTCCTTTTAAATTTTCTTCGTTTACTTGAAGAGTGGCATAGCCGGCAGTTACAAAGCCGTAATGTACTCTAAATTTAAACCACTCGCCGGCATCATATGCTTTGGTTTGTGACAAGACAGCGGTCGTTATTAAAATTAATAAAAAGGAAAAATATAATTTACGCATCGTTATTTATTTGAAGTTACAATACGTTATTTGCAACTTCCATTCCAAAATAATATCTCCACCTTTTTTTTCAGATGGAGATTTTATTTACAAAGTACCTCTCCTTGCTTGTTCGGCTTCGATGGATTCAAAGAGTGCTTTGAAGTTTCCTTTTCCGAAAGATTGCGCTCCTTTTCTCTGAATGATTTCAAAAAACAAGGTGGGTCTGTCGGTTAACGGTTTGGTGAAAATTTGAAGCAAGTATCCTTCGTCGTCTCTGTCAACCATAATTCCGTGTTTTCTTAATACTTCAATATCTTCGGCAATATCACCTACTCTTTCCGGAACTGTATCGTAGTAGGTTCCGGGTACATAAAGAAATTCGATACCTCGTTTTTTCATTTCGGAAACGGTAAACACGATATCGTTTGTTGCTACGGCAATGTGTTGGCATCCAGCTCCGTTATAAAAATCGATATATTCTTCAATTTGCGACTTCTTTTTTCCTTTTGCCGGTTCGTTAATGGGAAATTTTATTCGTCCGTTACCATTGGTCATTACTTTACTCATTAGAGCTGTGTACTGGGTTGAGATGTCTTTATCATCAAAAGTTATCAGATTTGCAAATCCCATTACTTCGTTATAGAATTTTGCCCATACGTTCATTTGTCCCCAGTCAACATTACCTACCATATGATCGATGTATTTTAATCCGACAGGTGGTGGGTTGTAATGGGATTCCCATTTTTCAAAACCGGGAAGAAAAGTTCCGTTGTAATTTTTTCGTTCTACAAATATATGAACCGTATCTCCATAGGTGTGTATTCCAGAACGCACAACTTCTCCGTCTTTATCGGTTTCAACTCTGGGTTCAAAATAGGATTTGGCTCCTCTTTTTGTGGTTTCTTGCCAGGCTTTTCGAGCGTCATCTACCCAAAGTGCAATTACTTTTACACCATCTCCATGCTTGGTTATGTGGTCAAAAATTTCGGTATTATCTGTTCCCGGCATCGGGGTTGTAAAAACCAAACGTATTTTATCTTGTACCAGGACATAACTCGTACGGTCTTTTATTCCGGTTTCTAATCCGGCATAAGCAAGGGATTGAAATCCAAGGGCGGTTTTGTAAAAATGTGCTGCTTGTTTGGCATTGCCGACATAAAATTCGACATAATCGGTTCCCATAATGGGTAGAAAATCATCGGCTTCGGGAAATATTTTTTCCAAGCCGTATTCAAAATTTTGTATGTTTTTTAAGTTGCTCATGTCATTATAATTTTGTCAATTGTATTGGTTAATCTGTTTTCCAGCTTTTATAATAGTCTTCTACTTCTAATTTTAAAGCATCTTCGGTAATCATCACCGGATTAAAGGGGTCTATCATTACGGCAAGTTCACCGGTTTCTTTCTTGCCGATGCTTCGTTCGATAGCACCGGGGTGAGGTCCGTGCGGAATTCCTCCGGGATGTAGTGTAAGTTGCCCCTTTTCTATATTATTGCGGCTCATAAAATCGCCATCTACATAATACAAAATTTCTTCCGAGTCTATGTTGCTGTGGTGATAAGGAGCGGGGATTGCTTGTGGGTGATAATCGTATAATCGGGGAACAAAACTACATACTACAAATGCTTCAGATTCCCACTGTTGATGAATAGGTGGAGGTAAATGAACACGTCCGGTTATGGGTTCAAAATCGAAAATTGAAAAAGCATAGGGATAATTAAATCCGTCCCAACCAATTACATCAAACGGATGATATTCGTGAGTATATTCCCATAATATTCCTTGTTTTTTAGACAGAATTTTAAATTCTCCTTTTTCGTCATGAGTTTTTAAATTTTCAGGTAATCTAAAATCTCTTTCACAAAAAGGCGAGTGTTCTAAAAACTGCCCGAAATTGTTTCGGTATCGTTTGGGTGTTGTGATTTGGCTATGCGATTCGATGTATAAAATCCGATTTTCTTGTGTGTCAAAATCTATTTGGTAGGTTGTTCCTTTCGGAATAATAAGATAATCTCCATACTTAAATTTCAGGTTTCCGTACATGGTACGCAAGGTTCCGCTTCCTACGTGGATAAAAAGCATTTCGTCGGAATCTGAATTACGATAAAAATAATTTTTTGAAAAGGACTTTGGAGCAGCCAAACCTATTTGCAAATCATTATTTACAAATAGGGGTTTTCGACTTTCTAAAAAATCTTCTTCAGGTTGAAGAGAAAACCCTTTAAAACTTAAAGCTTTCATGTTTTTAGGGATGGCAATTTTAGGTGAGACATCCTTAATTTGTTTAATTTCAGAAACAACCGTTGGCGGATGAAGGTGATATATTAAAGAAGACTTTCCTGCAAAACCGGCAGTTCCGAATAACTCTTCTTGATACATACCTCCGTTAGGGTTTTTAAATATTGTATGACGCTTGGGAGGAATAGTCCCCAATGTGTGATAATGTGACATAATGGTAATAATTATAGATTGTTAAAAAAAGAATGATAATGCAAACCGGAAAGATTATTCCGGGTTTCTCTTGGTACTGAGCTTTATATCTAATTGCGGATATTTCCAATCTGTCGAAATCATATAACAAATATCTAAAAAATCACCTAATTATGCTAAAAAAGTTGCTTAAAAATTTATTTTATCCTGTATTGTTTTTACCTCTCTATTTGTAACAAAAGAGAGATATTTGTCTGCAACTAGGGGATTATTGGCTTTTAAGTTTGCTAATCCCAAATAATAATAAGCATCTTGTAAATACACACTGTTACTATTAATTAAAACTTTATTTAAATGAAATATCGCATCATTTTCTTTATCAAAGGCTAAGTAGGTCATTCCCAAAAAGTAATGAATGGTATCGTTTTTAGGTTTTTTTACCAATGCTTCTTTCCATTTTTCTATAGCTTCTTCATATTGTTTGTTATTGTACAGTAATACGGCTTTCGAGAAAAGTTTGTCATTTTTATCTTTTTCGGAAATAATAAGTGCTGTTTGCGGTACAAAATGATTATAAAACAGTTTTTGGTTTTTTGTTTTATGAAAAACCCAATAAAGTGTATATCCTATCAACAATAATGCTGAAAAAATAATTGTAAATCTTGTATAAAGATTTGTAACTCGTTCTATTCTCCTGTAATTTATCTCTGCCTGTGTTAAATGTGACATTCTATTTTTTCTTTTTTTTTAACAGAGTTTATAAAACAGTCTAAAGATACAAAAAAAAATAAAAATGAAAATCCTATATTTGTATTAATTCAAGTAAATAAACCGGCTCAAAGTGTTCATGTTTTTAAAATATATAATAAACAGTACAATGAGTCTTTGGTTTACAATAGAAACCGGTGATTTTTTAGAAATAACCGGATATTATTTCAACCAAGTAAAATACATACGATTAAAGTAATAGAATGAAAGAACTTTCCGAACAAGAAAAACACAACCTTGCCATGATAATCGTGGGCAAGGAATTGGAAAAAGACGGATACGAATTTTTAGGTGTAAATTCTACCCTAAAAAAAAATCCGCAATTTGTGGTTTTAAAAGACAAGCAAACATCTTTTATTATTGTTCGTGCAGTTTCTTCCATAGAAGAAATGACTCATTATGATGAGTTTATGATGATTCCTATCAAAGAGCACGCAAAAAAATACAAAGCAAACATCTTTTACGCATCGGTTTGGTTAGGACATGGTGAAGATATTCAAAATGCTATTTTAAAAGACCAACCGTATTCTTACATCTATGACGGACTAAAAGATGTATTATAATCTATCTTAATATCCTATGAACAAAATAACACTGGTAAT
>JALWKK010000078.1 GCA_027081505.1 Flavobacteriaceae bacterium | reverse complement strand
CTAATATTCAACAGGTTAGCGAAACCGTTTCGATGACTGTTCACAATCAAGAAAATTCGGTAAAACAAGATTATTATTCCGTTTTACTTACCATTTATTTTGTAGGTGTTTTTGTGATGTTTGTGTTATTTGTATCGCAACTTTTTTCGGTATTAAAACTCATCGTAAGACAACCGATTAATAAAAAAGGGAAATACAATTTTGTAGAAACACATAAAAACATATTGCCGTTTTCATTTTTCAATTACATTGTTTATAACCCAAGCAATCACTCGCCAAAACAACTTGAGGTAATTATAACCCACGAAAAACAACACATAAATCAAAAACACAGCATAGACACCTTGTGCGTGGCATTATATAAAATTGTTTTTTGGTTTAATCCGGTTGTATGGTTGTATGAAAAAGAAATTCAAAGAAACTTAGAATTTTTAGCAGACAAACAAGCAGTGGTAAACACTACACTCGCTTATTATCAAGAGGTTTTGGTAAATTCTATTTTAAAAAACAGTCGTTCTGTTACTTTAACGGCTTCATTTTATCAATCATTAATCAAAAAGAGAATCGTCATGTTAAACACTAGTAATTCCAAACCGGTATCAAAGTTTAAAGTATTGCTTGTGCTTCCGCTATTAGCAATATTTTTATTAAGTTTTAATATAAAAGAGAAGACT
This sequence comes from Flavobacteriaceae bacterium, assembly GCA_027081505.1. GTDB lineage: Bacteria > Bacteroidota > Bacteroidia > Flavobacteriales > Flavobacteriaceae > Marifrigoribacter. The sequence goes on along the minus strand of JALWKK010000078.1, from coordinate 12,451 downwards.
GTATATCAGGGTTTTTTACAAAATAAAAAAGTATTTGTAATTACAGAAACGACTTCCGATAACGAGTTGGAGGATATTAAAAATTCCATAAACAAAGAGGGGAAAATTAAAATCGATTTTTTGAATCTTAATAGAGAAAGTGGTAAAATTACTAAAATCACTTTAGCTACTTCTCCCGATGGAACTAACTTTAAAAAAAGAATGAGTTTGAAGAAAAATAAAAACGGCAAATTTACTCCCTTTTCAATTTCTTTAAATAACAAAAAAGATGGTATTGTATTTAAAGATAAAGTTAGGATAGTAAAAATTTATGATAAGACTCTTAAAGCTAAAGAACTAGATGTGAATCTTTTTGGATCTGAAAAAAGAAGAGGTGAAGAATGGGGAAAATCATCTGATATTGATTTTGGAATAAGACCTCTTTATGTTTTGAATGGTGAAAAGTTAAATAAAAATAAAATTAATGACTCAACTGTGATTTCGTTAGACGGTGAAGTACGTGTGCTTGACAAAGAAGAAGGATTGCGCAAATACGGGAAAGACGGGAAAGACGGAGTACTTGAGTTAATAGGTAACGCAATAATTAAAGGCAAGAAAAAAGATTCAATAAAATAATATCTTAATTGTTAAATAAAATATAATTAACATATTTGAGCTATTGTAATGGTTATTTTTCATTTTAATTTGCAACTCGGTTAAAGAAGTATAAACTAACAACAATCATTTCTATGCGATATCTTTTTCTGTTTACATTTTTCTTGTTTTCCGATTACGTTTCGGCACAAGACTATACCCTTTTAGGAAAACTCATAGAAGATACCACCGGAAAACCATTAGAATCGGCAACGGTTTTTGCAGAAACAGTTAGAGACAGTACCCTGTTGGGTTATACCATTACAAACAGAAAAGGTGAGTTTACACTCGATATACAAACCAAAGATAGAAAAGTTAACGTATTTATTTCGTTTACGGGCTTACAATCCATTAAAAAAAACATATCGTTAGATAAACCAACTGTTAGTTTGGGTGCTTTGTTTATGCAAGAACAACCCGAATCACTCGATGAAGTGGTGGTAGTGGCTGAGCGCGCTCCAATTACCATTAAAAAAGACACACTCGAATTTAATGTTGCTTCGTTTAAAACCAAACAAAATGCTACGGTAGAAGATTTACTTAAAAAACTTCCCGGAGTAGAAGTGGACGAAAACGGAAAAATTACCGTAAACGGAAAAGAAGTCAGTCAGGTTTTAGTAAACGGAAAGCCTTTTTTCGGAAACGATCCCACCATTGCCACAAAAAATTTACCCAAAGATATTGTAGATAAAATTCAAGTGGTAGACACCAAAACCAAATCTGAAGAATTTACCGGAAAAAAAGGAGATCAAAAAACCAAAACCATTAATATTACCATTGATGAGGAAAAGAACAAGGGAACCTTTGGGCGCGTTACCGCAGGCGTAGGAACCGATGATAGATACAAAGTAAGCGGCATTGTTAATTATTTTAATAAAGATTTGCGTGTTAGTGTTTTAGGAGGAAAAAACAACGTAAACACACCCGGATTTAGCTTTAACGAAATACGGGAAATGATAGGTGGCGGTAGAAGCATTAGTTGGAGTTCCAACGGGAGTTTCTCTATAGACGGAAGAAGCTTTGGAGCAGGTCGAGGTATTACAACAGCCTCTACAATAGGCGGTTATTTTACCAAAGATTTAACCGAAAAAAATTCGTTAACCGTAGATTATTTTAATTCTAACTCAAGTTCGGTAGATAAAAGAACAACACGAAGAGAAAATTATATTCCGGATAATAATTACATACTCAACCAAATACAAGACTATAAATCGGATGCAAATTCAAATGCTATTAACTTAAATTTTGAAACCGAAATAGATTCGACTTTAAAAATAATTATAAAACCTTCATTTAGCTTTGTAGAGGGTGCTATAGCTACCAAAAATCAATCTTCTTCCGAAACGTTTGATAACGATTTAATTAACGACAGCGAAGCATCTTCCTATAGAAAATCACGTAACCACAGATTTTTTAATGCTACCGAAATTGTTAAAAAGTTTGGAAGCAGAGGAAGTTATATAGAACTTTCGGTCGAAAATGAATTTACAAAAAGCAATGCCGAAGATTTTCAACTATCGGATAATACTATTTACGGCAATTTTCCCGAAACCATTTCCCGAAACCAACGTATAGAAGAAACAAACGGTACACAATATGTAAATGCAAATTTCACTTACAGTTATCCTATTAAAAAAGACAGTTTATCTCTTAATTTTGCGTATCAAATACGACAGGATAAAGATAAATTTAAAACAAACACGCAAGATTTTGATAACTTAACCCAAGATTACACCAGTTTTAATAGTGCGCAAAGTGCCGACTTTATTTTTAAAAATTTTAGACAAACACCCGGAATAGGTTTTGATTATACAGGGAAAAAGTTTTCATTAAATGTAGAAGCCGGAATCGTTTTTAGAACATTACAATTACGCGATTATTTACATTCTATTTCTTTAAAACGAAGCTACAAAAACCTTGGTTTTTCTACTTGGGGAAATTATAAAATTAGCAATACCGCAAGTGTTTATTTTAATTATTACATAGATAATAGTCCGCCACAAGCATCACAATTACAGCCTTTTACAGACACTTCAGATCCGTTGCGTATCATTACCGGAAATCCGAATCTTAAACCTACCCAAGATCATACGTTTTATGCCGGATACAATGCTTTTGATTTTAAATCTAAAAGCGGAACGTTTCTTTTTATAAATGCTTCGTATAATAAAAATCAAATAGTTTCAAAAACTACTATCGATCAAAATTTGGTTCGTAATTCTACGTATGCCAATGTTACCGGCGGTTATCGAGTTGGAGTAGGAGGTACTTACAGAAAAACGGTTATAAAAGATAGTCTTTTTACGCTAAAAATTAAACCGGGAGTTTGGGGAAATGCCAACAAAAATATTAATTTCACAAACGGAATAAAGTATAGCAGCAACACGCTTAGTGTAACTCCCAGATTTGGAGCAACGTTTAATTTTGCCGAAAAAGTAGAAATAGAACCCTATTATAATATTTCTTTCAGCAATACCGAATACAGTTTGGATTCTTTTGAAAATCAAAAATTTACAACACAAAGGCTTCGTTTAAAAACGGCAACTTTTATTCCCGAAAAGGTAGAGTGGCGTAATGATGTTTCGTTTGTTTATAATCCTAATGTAGCCCAAGGTTTTAACAAGCAATATGTTATTTGGAATATGAGTTTGGGTATAAAAGTATTTAAAGATAACGGTTTGTTTCAAGCACAGGTTTTTGACCTTTTAAAGCAGCGTACCAACGACAGAAGAATCTCCTCACAAGATTTTATAGAAGATACACAAAGCACGGTATTACAACAATATTTTATGTTTAGTTTTACCTATAACCTCAAAAAAGTAGGAGGGAAGAAGAGTCCGGGCGGAGGTATTGTTATTTTTGATTAAATCACCACCCACCGCTGGCACCGCCACCGCCAAAGCTACCACCGCCAAAGCCTCCACTAAAACCACCGCCACCAAAAGAACCTCCGGAACTGCCACCGCTAAAACCACCGGTACGTCCCATACTGCTTAATATGATAACATCTGCAAGTCCGCCACCACCTCCACCTTTTCGGTTTCTAAAAATGATGAGAAACATAAAAAACATAAAAATAGCAAAGGGTAACCAACTAAAATCGTTTTTACTAAAATCTCTATCTTCTGTAAATTCACCGTTTAAGGCTTTAAAAATGGCATTGGTTCCTTTATCCAATCCGGCATAAAAGTTCCCTTTCTTAAATTCGGGTACCATAACGCGGTTAATAATGCGCTCTGCCATTAAGTCGGTAAGGCGGTATTCAATACCGTATCCGGTGTTAATGTCTACTTTTCGGTCGTCTTTTGCCAACAGAATAACAATGCCGTTATCTTTTCCATCTTGCCCGACACCCCATTTTTGTCCCCATTTTGCTCCCAATAACGAAATGTCTTCTCCTTTGGTAGAAGAGATTATGATTACAACAATTTGGGTAGAAGTGCTGTCGGCATAGTTAATAAGTTTTTGTTCTAATGATTTTTTTTGAAAAGGAGTTAGCAAATTTATCGCATCATACACCGAAGTTTGTTTGCTTTTTGGCGGTTTTTCAGGAATATCGAATTGAGAAAATGCCGAAAAACTTACCAAAAACAAAAGGGATATAAACCGGTATTTTAAGTAAATTGATTTCAACTAATTGTTTTTGGTATTTTTGTTAAATCTATGAAAGCAAAGTACAAAAATAATCTTTGATATTGAAAAAATAAATTGTTCGGTAAAATAAGATTTAATTTTGTAATGTTTTCTTGCGCACTATTTAATTCGTTCGTCGCTTTCAATCATCCCGTCTTTAAGACGAATAATACGATGCGCTTGTTTGGCAACATCTTCTTCGTGCGTAACGATAATCACGGTATTTCCTTTTGCATGAATTTGATTAAACAAATTCATTATTTCAACACCGGTTACCGAATCTAAATTTCCGGTAGGTTCGTCGGCAAGAATAATAGAAGGGTGATTAACTAAGGCTCGTCCTACGGCAACTCGTTGTCTTTGTCCTCCCGAAAGCTGATTGGGTTTGTGATCCATCCGGTCTGCTAAGCCAACATCATGAAGCACTTTTTCGGCACGGTTGGTACGCTCTTTTTTTGAATAACCCGCATAAACCATTGGTAGTGCAACATTATCTAAGGCTGTGGTTCTAGGTAGTAAATTAAAAGTTTGAAAAACAAAACCGATCTCTTTGTTTCTAATTTCGGCAAGTTCGTCTTGCGACATATTGCTAACATCTTTTCCGTTTAAATAATAGGTTCCTGATGTGGGAGTATCTAAACATCCCAAAAGATTCATCAAGGTAGATTTTCCGGAACCGGAAGGTCCCATAAGAGCCACGTAATCGCCTTTTTCGATATTCAAATCTATTCCTTTCAGCACTTTAACCACTTCTTGTCCCAGCGGAAAATCTCTTGTAATGTTTTGTAATTTTATAACCTGACTCATACGTTGTAATATTGTTGCAAGATAGCAGAATTATACCTATTCTTAATATAAAATAATCCAAACTATTTTATATTTTAGAATGGTTAATACCGTTACAGAATGAAAATAGTTCAATGGGAGAACTTGAAATTGAACTGTATTGAATTCGTATTCGGTATTATTTATAAGACGTTTAAAAACTCAGGGTGTTACACTCTAATGGTAAAATGTTGTTTTTTTTGTTCTTTTCTGAAGAAAACAAGTCCCCAGAAATAGGTGTCAATACTAACTGTTATTTTTGGATGTTTGATAATTTCTTTCCACGCTTCGGTCATTTCTTTACTCCAATAAATATCATCAAAAATGAAAACGGTATTGTTGTGAGCGTGTGGCAGTAATTGATTAAAAAGTGCAAGTGTACTTTCTTTATCATGGCTTCCGTCCAGGTAAACAAAATCTATTTTAGATTGCGGAAAATTATCAAAAAAAGCAGTAAATGTTTGATTGTAAAGCCGGATGTTTTTAAACTGAAACTTTTTAAAATAGCTTTTAGCAACTTCTGATGTAGCTTTACAACCCTCTACAGTATAAATAGTAGCCGGTGGATTTCCCAATGCCATTGCCCAAGTTGCCATTCCCAGTGAAGTGCCTAATTCCAAGACAGAATCCGGTTTAAAATAGCGCATCATTCTAAAAAGCAATTTTTGTCGTTTAAAAGTAATACCTGCAAGTTTGGCAATGGCAGAAACCATTCGTTGATTGGATGTAAAAACCCGTGATCCGGCACCTAAATCTTTAACTGTAATACTTTGATTATTTTTTAGTAATTCATTTCTATACGTACGTAAAGTTTGGTATTCGGGAAAGGGAGTTTTATCATAAAAACAGCGAGTAACCAAGCTATACACAAAAGGCGAGTGCACTCCGTGTCGATTGGTTGATTTTAACAAAAATTTTATATACGAACTTAAAAGATACACCATTTTATTCTAAGCAGGCTGTCTTTTTCCAAGTGTGTATATCTTTTGTTGTGGCATGTTCATTCTTTTATAAAAAAATCATAACTTGTTTGTAAATCACTTCGATAAAAAACAGTATAAATTCCGCTATTAATCTGCAGATTGACGCTATTATGACCTTTGTTAACCTTTGTTTTGAAAACAAGTTGTCCCATACTATTGAAAATCATGATTTCCGCTCTATTTGTTGTGTAAAAATTAATTATGTTGGATGACATTGGATTTGGGTATATCTTAAAGTCTTGTTGTTTTTCAGAATAATTATCGATATTTAAAACAAAATCATTAAGGTGATACGACAACGGTTCTGACCAAAAAATGTCAATCTTATTATCATTGTTAATATCTCCCGAACAGACCATTTTTGTAAATGGGGAAACGCCTTGATGTACAAGTGTTTGTTGATCAAAATTACCGTTTCCTAAGTTTTGATACCAAACAATTTTACCTTCTTGCGGAAGTGCTGTAAAAACATCTGTGTTACCGTCTTCATTAAAATCATTTAAAGACACAGAAGTACATTGTACTGCATTAGTTTCTATGATTTGTCCAAGGCTAAAAATTCCATTTCCATTATTCTCGTACCAACTTAGATTTGATTGATTTTCTCCACCGATTAAAATGTCCGGGTGTCCGTCATTGTTAAAATCTGCTGTTTCTACCAAGAAAACCAAACCTTGATTTACGATAGAATCGGATCTTACACTATCATATACTAAAGTACCGTTGTTATTGATGTAAATTAGCGTTTTTACTCCGCCAATAATTGCGTCAATTAAACCGTCATTGTTTATATCAGATAGTGTTAAATCATAATATTCCGTTGAAATTCCAGGAGGAATAACGTTTTTATCAAAATTGCCAGTTCCGTCATTTTTATAAATACTTAAACTCGTGTCTCCAATGGCTATTATATCTAAGTCATTATCATTGTCAATGTCAGAAATTTTAAAGTCAACAGGCATAAATAAATCGCTATCTATTTCTATAGGAGCATCAAAACTTCCAAGATTATTAGGCACCCAAACAAGATAAGACTCATTTGTAGATGCTGATGCCGTTAGTATATCATTCCAACCGTCGGAATTTAAATCCCCGGTTGCTACAGACGGAGGAAAATTTATTTCGGACGCTATAGTTTGGCGGGAAGAAAACGTGCCATCACCATTATTTTGATAAAACGATACCATGTTGTTACTAGTGTATTTTTGAGAAATGATGATGTCTTTCAAATTATCATTTGTTAAGTCAGAAAAGATGATTTCTGTTATGCCCGTTGCATCAGCGTCAAGAATTATCCGGTTATCAAATTGACTATAAACTGATGAGTAAATAATGTAAAAAAAGAGTACAATTGGTAGATTTTTCATTTTCATTTTTTTTTTTGATTTTTGTAAATATAATAAAAATTAAAAATGTTACAAGAAAAAGATTACTAAAACGCAAGCCAACATTTAAAAAAAGGCTAATTCTAATTTTGATGTGCTACGCAAAATGTAATTTGATTCTGTATAGGAAGAAATCGGTATTTCTTGCACCATAATTAACATTAATAAAGCGTTGTAAATTTTGATTAAGAGCTTTAGCTTTAGCATTTGTTTCTTTAGCAATAAAGTAGTGTAGTATTTGTGCCATATTTTTGTTTAACATCCAAGTTATATTTTTGATTTCATCAATTCCAGATTGTGTAAACTCTTGTATTAATTTAATTAGTTGCTTTTATTTCTTATCACGAGTTTTTTTGATATGTAACTTTACCATTAGGTGGTTTAAGCCACTGTCTGATACGTAAGATTAATTTATATGCTTTTTTAATTTCCGGATATTGTTTAAAAAAATTTTCTACTTTGTTGTTGATGCTCACTCTATTGTTGGAGAAAAAGAAATAATAATCCCCAAATAGTTCCCACCTGCGGTGTTTATCTTGATAGCCTAAATTTGATTTGGTAGGCGGATGTACATTACCCGGATGATTTAGATTGCCTGTTGCCGAACGTAAACCGTTACTTATATCTCGTAAAGATTGACTTTTACCAAAGTGGCAAAAGAAAACAGAACTAAATGGGACCAACTATCAAATCCTTTTTGATATTTATCTGTTTTATGTTTTTTTATAAATTTTTAAAAATTAAACGATCTGATTTTTGAATAATTTGACCAAAAAGAGTAATACCTGTCGTAAGAGCGTAAGAGATTGTGTTTTTGTTGTTCATCTCAAATATAATTGAGAAATTTAAAAAAGCATTTTCTTTTTTGTTTTTTTTAAAATATTTAGGACGGGATTGAAAAAATAACATTAATTATCTCTACGAGGATGGAATTTATAAATAATTTCTGTTAAGTGTTTTTTATCTATGTGTGTATAAATTTCGGTGGTGGTAATGCTTTCGTGCCCTAGCATTTGTTGTATGGCGCGTAAATCGGCTCCGTTTTCCAATAAATGTGTGGCAAAGGAGTGTCTAAACGTGTGCGGACTAATATTTTTTTTAATCCCTGCTGTAACGGCAAGTTGTTTAATAACGGTAAAGATCATTGCGCGCGTGAGTTTGTTACCTCTTCGGTTAAGGAATAGCGTATCTTTGGCTTCAGGCTTGGGTTTTTGGTGTACGCGCACAAAGTTTTTATATTGGTTTATGTATTTTATGGTAATTGTTCCTATTGGAACAAAGCGTTGCTTGTTTCCTTTTCCGGTTACCTTAATAAATCCTTCTTCAAAATAAAGGTCGGATATTTTTAGATCTATCAGTTCAGAAACTCGTAAACCACATCCGTAAAGTGTTTCAATAATAGCGCGATTTCGTTCACCTTGCGGATGACTTAAATCTATGTTTGAAATAAGTGTATTAATGTCATCAAGGCTTAATGTATCGGGAAGTTTTCTTCCAATTTTAGGACTTTCAATAAGCTCCATAGGGTTTGTTTGGCGGTATTCTTCAAAGATTAAAAATGAGAAAAAACCGCGTAACCCAGAGATTATTCTGCTTTGCGAACGCGGATTCAAGGTTTTTGAAACGCTGTATATAAATTGTTTAACGGTTTCTTCGGTGATGGTTAAGGGGTTTTCTATAACATCATTTTCTGTTAACCATTTTTGTAACTTCGAAATGTCCAAAATATAATTGTTTATACTATTTTGCGAAAGACCACGTTCTATTCGTAAATAATTTTGGTATTGGGTTATTGCTTGTTGCCATTTCATAAGGCTATATTAAATAAAAACATTGAAAATTAAAATAAGTTTCGCACTTTTTGCATTTTATAGTATCTTTGAAGTATTAAATTTTAAACAAATAATTATGAAAAAGCTTATCGTATTAATATGTGTTGTGTTAGTTTCGTTTACCGGAATAGCGCAAGGTGTAGATTTTGGTGTAAAAGCCGGTGTTAATTTTGCTACATTAAATGATGCAACCGGTTTTTCAAATCGAACCGGATTTGTTGCGGGTATTTTTGTGGGTGGAAAATTTAATGACAATATCGGAATTCAAGCCGATCTATTATACTCTCAACAAGGAGGTGAGTTTAACCTCGGAGATTTTAACACCGATTATGTTAACGTACCCGTTGTGTTAAAATATTATATTGCACAAGGTTTGCACGCACAATTGGGACCTCAATTCGGAGTTATTATTAACGATGATACCCAAACGGTTGTTGGTGAAACAATAAATGATATTGCTACCAACAATTTTGATATATCGGGAATCGTAGGATTGGGCTATGATTTGCCGATGGGCATTAGATTAGAAGGCAGATATAACTTCGGGTTTACCGATGTACCCAAAGATGTAAAAGGTAAAAATTCTGTTATTACCTTATCCGTAGGGTATTCATTTTTGTAGAGAAAGTTCCATATAATTAGTTGTGTTTGATTTTTAATAAGTATGGTCTTTATATTAAGGCATATGCCACGTAGTTAGTTGTTAATTTTTTCATATATTTGCCGTAATTAACAAAAACAAACATATTATGAAAAAATTATTATTGCTTGGACTATTTTTTTTAACAATTAGTATCAACGCACAAGAGAGAGACGCAGGAGACATTGAAATAATACCAAACATTGGATATTCTACTTCGTTTTTAAATGGTGACTTGATTGATAATTTAGACCCGAGAGGAGCCATACAATTTGGAGTAATAGGCGATTATTATTTTAATGACAGATGGAGTTTAAGAACGGGTATGTCTTATTTTAGTATGGGTGCCAAAGATCCTGTATCTGAATTAAAGCTTGATTATTTGAATATTCCTTTAAATGCAAATTGGCATTTTGGCAGCACAAGAAAATGGAATTTGAATTTTGGTGTTTCGCCCGGGTTTTTAGTTAAAGCTGATGTTGATGGAGAGGACGTAAAAGACTTTTATAAATCTTTTCAACTGGCAATTTCTTACGGATTAGGATACAAAATTGAAGTGTCTGACAATTTTAGTATACTTATTGACGGACAAGGTGTGTTTGGAATTACCAATATTATAGAAGAGGATGGCGAAGACTTTAAAAGGTCAAATGCCGGTAGTAGTTTTAACGTAGGAGGTGTATTTACTTTCTAAGTAATTAAATTATTAGAATTACCAATTTATATAAAAATTAAATTTAGGTGAGGCTGTCTGAAAAAGATAGCCTTTTTTTGTTATATTTTCAGTACTTTTACAAAATGAAACTACTTATCATAAACGGTCCTAACCTTAATCTTTTAGGCAAGCGAGAACCCGAGATTTACGGAAATACTACATTTGAAGCTTTTTTAAAAAATCTTAAACAAAAATATCCCGAAATTATGTTTTCTTATTTTCAATCTAATATTGAAGGCGAGATAATAAACCGGTTACAACAAGCAGACGATATTGTAGATGGTATTATCTTAAACGCCGGTGCTTATACGCATACTTCGATAGGTATTGGCGATACGGTTAAAGCCATAAAAACTCCCGTGGTAGAGGTGCATATTTCCAACACATTTTCAAGAGAAGATTTTAGGCATAAATCCTTTATTTCGCCACACGCAAAAGGAGTGCTAATTGGTTTTGGCTTACAAAGTTATGATTTGGCAGTTGCGAGTTTTAAAAAATTAGCTTAATAATAAAAAAAAAACCGCCCAAAGGCGGTTCTTCAATTTAAAACACAATTTAAAAAAAATTACTGCTTGGTTAGTTTTAAAGTTTTAACAGCATTTCCGGATTCTACCTTTACAATATAATTTCCTGCAGCAAGATCGGAGGTGTTTACTTGTACAGAGTTACTGTTTCCTTTTACATTTATCACTTCTTGTCCTAACATATTGTAGATTTTAATTTGTGAAATTTGGTTTTGAGTGCTAATATTTACAACATCTTTTGCGGGATTGGGAAACATAATTACTTGGTTTGTAAGCTCATTGTCGTTAACACTTAGCACTTCTTGATCTGCAACAATAATATCTACCGCTACACCTTCGGGCATATCACTTTGATCTTCGGTATAAATAGCCCAATTGGTTCCTGTGTACCAAGCACCTAGTACTTTATCTATTACTTCCTCAGAAGATGCTCCGTTAACTCCCCAATAGTGTTGAAATACGAAAGCTGCATCGGGATTACCGTTTAATGCAGGATGATCTATTACAAACCAATTTTCTGTTATATTTGCAACTGAAGATTCTGCCGTGGTTCTGGCTACAACATCTGTACCGGTTTTAAGTATTTTAAAAGCGGCATCAGTAGGGATGGGCGTAAGGTCTTCACTATATATATTTCTACGGTTTTCCAAATCGTCATAGAAAAATCCGTAATTATGTGGGTTGTATATGCTATTGGGATTCCAATAATTAGACATAACCGCGTAAGGTCCGGGGTCATCATTGTTAAAATCCGGATCGTCAATCACGGTAAAGGCATCTGTAACTCCTACGCTGGCGGCATCTGCAATATGAGTGATAAAATCGGCATTGTTAGAGCCAATGTACACAAAAAAATGTGCTCCTTCTACCATAGGCGAAAAGTCTTCGTTATAAATTGTCCAATTACTTCCGTTGTACCACAATCCATCTATATTGTCGTTGTAAACACCGTTGTAAATGTTACCATCCGGATTCCAAACGTGCTTGTAAACAATATTGGCATTAGGGTTGCCATTAAGATCGGGATGGTCTAAATAAGTTATATGACCAGAAATATTTGCTGCCGTTGCAGTATGCACATAAATTTTGTCTTGTGCATAAAATAGGGTCGTAGCAAAAACGGTTAAAAATAAGATAATTCTTTTCATAATGTCATAATTTTAAAATTAATATGAAACAAAACTATTTGAAGATTTAAAGATTGGCTATAAATATTGTAACAAAAATTAGATTATATGTAAAATAAATAAAAAAAAAGGGGATTTTCTACAGGAAAAACCC
>JALWKK010000077.1 GCA_027081505.1 Flavobacteriaceae bacterium | reverse complement strand
TTTTGCTCAAGATGACAAGAAAGTAAAAAAAGCTGACGAGGAGTTTGAACAATACGCCTTTGTAGATTCTCGTGATATTTATCTAAAAGTTATAGAAGCGGGATATGCTTCACAAGATTTATATCAGCGATTAGGAGATTCTTATTACTTTACTGCCGAATTGCCTGATGCTGCGAGGTGGTATGGACTTTTAGTAGAGACTTATGGCGATAGTGTAGATTCCGAATATTATTTTAGGTATGCACAATCATTAAAGAGTCTTGAACAGTATGCGGCGGCAGATCGAATAATGGATCAATTTTACGCAAAAAATCCAAGTGATAAGCGTGCGCAGTTTTTTCATAATGAGAAGAACTATTTAGCATTAATTGAGATGCAATCCGGGAGGTTTGAATTAATGCCGTTAGAGATTAATTCGGAGTTATCGGATTTTGCTCCTTCTTTTTATCAAGGCGGTTTGGTATTTTCTTCCAACCGAAAGGGTAGAGGGATATCTAAAAATATCCACGAGTGGAACAATCAACCGTTTTTAGATTTATACGTGGTTAGTCCTGGAGGAGATAACGAAGCAACTAGACTAACAAAAAAACTTAATACTAAATATCACGAGTCTACTGCAGCTTTTACTAAAGATGGCAATACGGTTTATTTTACAAGAAATAACTATACACACAAACAATATCAAGAAGATAGCAAAGGTACTAATTTATTAAAATTGTATCGGTCTAAACGAGTAGATGGAAAATGGAGTGAGCCTGAGGAGTTACCTTTTAATAGTAACGAATATTCGGTGGCGCATCCTGCATTAAGTCCGGATGAAAAGACTTTGTATTTTGCCAGTGATATGCCGGGCGGGAGTGGTTTGTCCGATTTGTATAAAGTTTCAATAGAAGGCGATGGATTTGGAACGCCTCAAAATTTAGGAGCTGTTATAAATACCGAAGGAAGGGAGACGTTTCCTTTTATAGCCCAAAACGGGGATTTATATTTTTCAAGCGATGGTCATTTAGGATTAGGCGGGTTGGATGTTTTTGTTTCGGAGCAAAAACAAGATGGTAGCTATGGAGAGGGGTATAATATCGGTGAGCCTGTAAATAGTAGTTCCGATGACTTTACTTTTATCATAAATTCAACTTCGGGATTAGGATATTTTGCATCAAACAGAGAGGGAGGAATGGGAAGTGATGATATTTATTCATTTAAACAAATTGAAGCACCGATTAAAAACTGCGTGCAAACCGTACGAGGTACCGTGCGAGACAAAGATACGGATGAAGTTATTGAAAATGCCACTGTACTTTTATTAGACGAGAATAACAATGTAATAAATGAAACTATTTCTGCCATTGATGGTACTTTTAATTTAGGACAAGTAGATTGTAATAGTCGTTATTCTGTACGGGCAAGAAAAGGAAAGTACGATCCGGATGAGAAGTCTTTTGTAACCGGTGATGCTTTTGATGCGAATTTAAAATTAAGTTTGTATTTAAACCCACAAGCAGAATTAGCGATAGGAGAGGACTTAAATAAGGTATTGGATTTGAATCCTATATATTTTGATTTAGATGAGTCGTATATTCGTCCCGATGCAGAAATTGAGTTACAAAAAATAATAGCATTGATGAAGCAGTATCCGAATCTTAAAATAGACGTACGTTCGCATACCGATAGCAGAAACACCCACGAGTATAATATGAAGTTATCGCAACGAAGAAATGTAGCTACGATGTCATATATTATTGAAAAAGGAGGTATTTCTCCAAGCAGATTAACCGGAAGAGGTTACGGAGAAACGCAATTGGTAAACGGTTGTGCCGACGGAATAGAATGTAGCGAAGAAATGCACCAACTTAATCGTAGAAGTGAGTTTATTATTGTAGAGAAATAAGGATTTTTTAAATCTATAGAAAAAAAAACCACCCAAATCGGGTGGTTTTTTATGTATTCCATTTTTAATTATCCTAATAAATTTTTAATCTTTTTAAGTTTTGCTTTCCAAATATCCAGTTGTTCTTTATGTTTTGCGATGTTTTTGTGTACATCTTTAACGAGAGGATTATTCTTGTCAACGTGTTGAAAAAATCCTAGATTATTTTCAAGTTGTCTTATTTTATCTTTTACTTCGTTTATTTTTTTGGTAATATAAAAAGCTTCGTTGTTTAATTTTCTTGCATCTTCATCGGATGCTATAGTATTAAGTTTGTTTTCAAATTTAATAAGCTCTATTTCTTTTTTGTCTAACTTGATTTTAGAGAAAACTTGGTCGAGTGTCGCATTAAATTCCTTGTCAATACTTCTTTTACTAAACGGAATTTTTCCAATGCTTTTCCACTCTTTAATAAAGTCTTTTACTTTAGTTATATCTTCACTTGGCTCGCCTGAAAGTTTTATATTTTGTAACGATTCCAATAATTTTGATTTAGCTTCAAAATGTTCTAACTCTTCTTTATTAGCTTCGTTTTGCTTTTCGTGTAATCGTCCAAAATAATAGTTGCAAGCGTCTTTAAATTGTTTCCATATTTTATCACTTTCTTTTCTAGGTACATGACCTATTTTTTTCCAGTCATTTTGAATTTTTTTCATTAAAGGTGTGACTGCTTGAAAATCATCACTATCTTTATTTTCTTCAGCAATTTTAATTAATTCTTTTTTCTTTTTAAGATTATCAAATTGTTGCTTTTTTTGTTCTTTATAAAATGCGTTTTTGGCTTTGTTAAAACTTGAAGTAATTTCTTTAAACTCTTTCCATATTTCTTTGTTTTTTGAACGAGGTACTTTACCAATTTCGAAGAACGTGTCTCTTAATTCTTGTACTTTTTTTATAGCATTTTGCCAACTCTGGTGATTGGGTGACACTTTGGAAGCAATATCCTGAATAGCTTCGAGTATTAGTTTCTTTTTTTGAAAATTTTCTTCAAAAATAGCATCTAGGTTTGCCAGATGTTCGTTTCTTTTGTCGTGTATTATTTTAGTTGCGGCACTAAATTTATTCCATATTTCGTCTCTATATTCTTTGGCTACGGGTCCTATTTCTTCTTTCCACACTTTATGAAGCATTTGCAGTTCTCTAAATGCTTTGTTGATGTCTTCTTCCTGACCTAACTCTTCGGCACGTTGTACAATTTTAAGTTTTTGTTCTAAATTATGTTTAAAATCTAAATCTCTAAATTCTCTATTGAGGTGTAAAAAATCATAAAAGTTTTCTACATGATGACGGTAGGTATTCCAAACAATATCATATTTATCTCTAGGAATAGGTCCTGCTTCAAACCATTTTTCTTGTATGGTTTTAAAGTGCTTGTAGGTTGTGTTAATACTTTCTTCGGTATTTAACAATCCTTTTAACTCTTCAATTAAAGCCAATCTGTTCTCCAAATTTTCTTGAAGATTTTTTTTAAGTTGCTTTAAATAATTGTTTCGCTTTTCTTTATAATCAAACAAGAGGGAGTTAAATTCTTTTTTTATAGGTGAAGTGTATTGAAAATCAATAATATTTCCCCCTTCTGCCAAGAAAGCTTCTTTAGCTGTTGTTAACTCGTCATTAAATTTGGAATTAAAGACTTTTTTAATTGTCTCAACACTATTTTTAATTGTCTGAATGGGTTTGCTTTTTAGCAATGATTTAAACTCAATAACGAGTTCTTCAAGAGAAAAGGTTTCGTAATCTTTTTCGTCTTCTTTTTTTTCTTTTTCCTCTTCAGAGCTTGTATCTTCTATCTCGTCTAATGGGGTACTTTTGTCACCGTCATTTTCTTCTAATTCTTCAGTAGAAATTTCGGCTTCTGGGATACTTGCTTTATCAATTTGTTTCGTTTCTTGATTTTTAGCAGGTTGGGTTTTTAAAATTTCTTGCTCTTCGATAGAAGGAGTATTTTCTTGATTCAAATTTTTTTCAGACATTTTTTTCAATGTTAAGGTTCACAATTTATTTGCGGTGAAGATACTAACAACTGTTTAATCTGCAAAGATAGTACGTAATTTTTAGGTTAAAATTGATGAAGAAATCTACTTTTTCCAAATTTCATAAGATTTCTGTGCTTGAAATTCTAACATTTTTTGTCCGTTACTTACTTTTGCTCCTTCGAGATAACCTAATTTCATGAATGTTGTTTGCGACGGATTGTATGTTAGATCGAATAATAAATGATTGGTAGTAATGGCTTGATACGGAATGTTAGGTGTTTTTTCAATGTCCGGAAAAGTTCCTAAGGGTGTGGTATTAACTATCAAAAAATGGCTATCAATAATTCTTGGGGTTACTTCTTGGTAAGTTATTGTGTTTTTAGTTTTGTTTCGGGAAACAAATTGAATTGCAAAGCCCAGAGTTTTTAAAACATGATATATGGCTTTTGAAGCACCACCGGTGCCTAAGATTAAAGCCGTTTTTTCTTTTAAAGGTAAAAAAGGAGTTATTGCTTTGGCAAATCCAAAATGATCTGTGTTATATCCTATTAGCCTACCGTCATTTAAAATTTTAATGGTGTTTACGGCTCCAATTTCTAACGCTTCAGGGTTTATTTTATCTAAATATGGAATAATGGTTTCTTTATACGGAATGGTAATATTTAATCCCTTTAATGTTGGATTGTTTTTAATTATAGTGGGAAATTCTTCAATAGTGGCAATATCAAAATTTTCATAGGTATGCTTTTTCTTTTCGGAAGCAAATTTTTCAGTAAAAAATGTTTTTGAAAAGGAATATGAAATGTTTTTACCTATTAATCCGTATTTAGCCATTATTTTTTGTTTTTTGATACCATTCTAAACTTACTACAATAAATATACCTGCAATAATAAAGAAAATCGAAAGAATAGTTTGGTGCGAAAATTCCGATGGAAAGTAACGATTGTAACTTTTAATTATTTCTCTTCCGTTGGCATCAAAAAGGATGTTTCCGGTAGCATCTGTTTCAAAAATTTTTGTTTTCCAAGGCCATACCACTCCTAATGAGCCGGTGATAAAACCAATGATGATAGCATATGTGATTTTTTTAAAATGTTTTAATAGATAACCCAAAACATTAGATAACGTAATCAAACCTACAACAGATCCTAATGAAAAGACGGCTAAAACTTTTAATAATTGCATTCGTGTAACATTTTCAATAAACGAAAAATCACCCTGAAATATTTCTGAAAGTGTATCAAAAAGTGCGTTTACCGAATCTACTAACAGCAGCACATAATTTCCTAATAAAATTAATATAAATGAACCGGATAGTCCCGGGAGTGTCATTCCTGAAACTCCTATAATTCCACAAAAAAACACAAAAATAAGGTTGCTGTTTTCTTTTGCGGGTTCTAAAAAACTAATGCTTATTCCGGCAATAATACCCAAAAATAGGTAGGCGATATATTTTTTTGTCCAACTGCCAAAGTCTTTAGAAATATAATAAATAGAACCTATAATCATTCCAAAAAAAACACTCCATACATAAAGTTCAAAGTGTAATAAAAAATAATCTAAAATTTTGGAAACACTAAAATAACTAATCACCATTCCTAAGGTTAATAATCCTAAAAAGGAACCGTTAATGTATTGAAAAAAACTTTTAAATCTTCGGTTTAATAGTAGAGCAAAAGCTTTTTTATTAATTTTTTGTAGCGAGTAAATAAATTCTTCATAAAAACCGGCGACAAAAGCTACCACACCTCCCGAAACGCCGGGTACTTTGTTGGCAGCTCCCATTGCTAATCCTTTTAATACCAACCAAAACTTATCTGTAAAAGTGCGTGGTTGAGCCATTTTTTTAAGATGTTTTTGTTGTTGCCAGTTTTTCTATTATAAAGATTGTAAGAAAACCTGTTATAGCCAGAATTATTGCATAAGTTAACTGTGCATCTCCGTTAAAATGAATGGGTAAAATACTTTTTTCTAAAAACGGAATCTGCTCTCCATGGCTATTTATCCTATATTTAAGTACTTCTTTCCAGGGCCAAACTTTATTTAACGCACCAATCATAAAGCCGGTTAATGCTGCGAGAATAAGGTTTTTATAATTGGCAAACATCCAGGTTAAAGCTTTTGAAAAAACTTTTATTCCTATTAATGCACCCAACCCAAAGAAGCTTAATTTTAGGATGGCTTGTGCTATTAAAGAAGTATCTAATTTTGTAATGCCATCACTAAGTTTTGTGAGCGTATCTATTACAGTAGCATAGGCGCCTAGTAACAATAAGATAAAAGCTCCGGAAATACCAGGCAAAATCATAGCAATTATAGCAATAAATCCTGCAATAAATAAAAACCAAGTACTATCTGGCGATCCAATAGGTTCGGCAATTGTTATCCAATATGAAAGTAGAGAAGATAGAATTAAAATTGCCCAAGTTGAGATTTTCCAATTTGTAATTTGATTACCTACGTAAAGAATACTTGCAAGTACTAACCCAAAGAAAAATGACCAAACTAATACTGGGTGGTTTTTTAATAATACGGTAATTAATTTAGCCAACGAAAGAATACTTACGGCAATTCCAATAAGTAAACTTACTAAAAAAGATAGGTTGTAATTTTTCCAAGCAATTTTTAAACCTTCTTTTTTCCAAGTTTTAAAAAATGAAAAATTAAGTTTATGAATGGTTGTGATAAGCTCTTCGTAGATGCCGGAAATAAAAGCAATCGTTCCGCCCGAAACACCGGGTACAACATCGGCGACTCCCATTGCCATTCCTTTTAATAAAATGATGATGTATTGAAACGTTGTGCGATTTTGCATACTTTAAATAGCCTTAAATAAGGTATCAAAAATACGTATTTTATATCGAAGGTTTTTTATGTTGTTCTATTATTTGAAGAATCTTTTTGTTTTTATAAATTGAAGGAAATAATTCTTCTAAAATAAAACTATACTCAAAGTTATTTTTAAGTGCATTTTTTAGGTAGAACCTAGTTTTTTGAATATCCCCGCTTATATAGAATAAACCTGCTAATCTAAATTCTATTTCGGCAGAATCGGGATAAAAATCTATTGCTTGAAAACAATTTTTAATAGCTGCGTTAAACTCGCCTAAATGTATTAAAATATCACACCTTGAAAGCCAAGTTTGCAGTTCGTAATTGCCGAGTTCTAAAGTTTTTCGGTATCCATATTCGGCTTCTTCAAAAAGGTTTAGACTGTGGTTAATGGCGGCAAAACGTTTCCAGTAAAGCACATTTTCTTCGTCTATATCAATGGCTTTGTTAATATAATAAAGTGCTTTTTCATAATTCTTGTTTTTAATATAAAAATCGGTTATTGCTATCCAGCCTTTATCTAAGAACCCGTCTTCTTCTACACATTTTAAATAAAATTGTAGGGCGAGCTCGCTACTTCCTAATTTCTCATAACACCTGCCTATTCGTAATAGAGCAAACGAAGTCGGATCGTCTAATCCCAGCGTTACGGTATAACTTTCTATAGCTTCAGTGTAACGTTTTAGTTTTTCTAATACTTTTCCTTTTTCCAGATAGGCACCAATAAATGTGTCATCACTTATAATTGCAAAATCGAATGCAGCAAGCGCTTTCTTAAATTCTTTAAGTTGGTAATATTGCTTTCCTACTTGATGCCAAGCTACTTCATTATAAGGGTTTTTGTTAAGATAATCGTTGAGATAATCTATTGCTTCTTGATTTTGGTTAAGGTATTCAAAACAATATATTACGTTGTATAATGCAGAAATGTCTTCCTCTTCTTCCTCTAAACACTCCATAAAATACCATTTGGCATTTTCATAATCCTCTAAAAAGAGGTACTCCATTCCTATTAACGAAAGCACATCCGGCGGATAGCTTGTAATGTCTAAAGCTTGTTTTAAATATTGGATGGCTTTTTTATGGTTGTGTTTTCGTGAGTGAATATTGGCTTTTTGAATAAAAACTTCTTCGTTAGATTTTTCAAGTAACGAAAGGCTGTCCAGTAATTCTTCAGCTTGATTGAGTTGGTTTTCAAAAACAAGCATTTCTACCTGAAATAATTTTAAGTTTATCGAAGAAGGGTGTTGCTCCAGTCCTAGTTTGATAGCTTTTTTAGCAAGTGCAATTTTTCCGGTTTCCAGATAATAGTGGATTATTTCTTCAAATTCGTCAGCGTCAAAGAAGAAAACACTATTGGTTTTTAGCATAGATTCAAAACGCGACAAGGAGGCTTTGTTATTGTTTTGGTCTTCACTTAATTGCATACGCGGGGTTTGCTTATTTTTGTTATTTTAAATATACTAATGTAACGGTATGTATAGTTGTGTAGCCTTATTTGTTGTTAACGAAGTTATTAACAAGTGGTATGTATGTTTGCTAAGGCTTTGATTTTATTGTTTTTTTAAGGGACTGTTCTTGTTGGTAATGTTGTTTAGTACTTCGAGTAAGATGGTACACCCTTCTTTTATTTCCTTATTAGAAATAGTTAAAGGCGGGGTTATTCGTATGGCTTTTGGTTCAAATAACAGCCAAAAAAGAAGCAACCCTTTTTCTTTACAAGTAAGTATTACTTCTGAAGCTATTTGTGGTGTTTCTAAAATAAGAGCCAGCATAAGTCCTTTTCCTCTTATTTCTTTAATAAGAGGATGAACCAATAACTTTTTAAAAAGCTTTTCTTTTTCGAGTGTTTGTGTTATTAAGTTGCTTTGGGTTAGCTCTTTTAAGGTTGCTAATGCTGCACTGGCAATAACCGGATGCCCTCCAAAGGTTGTAATGTGTCCCAGTTTAGGATTGTTTTGTAATAGGCTCATTAGTTTTTTTGAAGCGGTAAAAGCTCCTATGGGCATACCGCCTCCCATTGCTTTACCTAAGACCAAAATATCGGGGATTACGTTATAGTGTTCAAAACCAAATAGCTTTCCGGTACGTCCAAAACCGGGTTGAATCTCATCGAGAATAAGTAACGCTCCTACCTCTGTACAGCGTTGTTTTACTTTTTCTAAATACTTGTTTTTTGGTAAAATAAATCCGGCACCTCCTTGTATTGTTTCTAAAACTACCGCTGCGGTTTTTGTTGTAATTTTTTTTAAATCATCAACTTTGTTGAAGGTTATGGCATCACAATTTGGTAGTAATGGTTTGAAAGCCTCTTTTCGTTTTTCAAAACCCATGACACTCATCGATCCCATAGTATTTCCGTGATAAGCAAAATTTGCGTAAAGAATTTGTTGCCTTCCGGTTGCTCTTCTTGCAAGTTTTAAGGCTCCTTCTACAGCTTCGGTGCCACTGTTGGTTAAATAGGTTGTGGTAAGTGGTTCCGGTAGGTTTTTTGCAAGGAGTTTACAAAGCGCTACGGCAGGTTGTAATACAAATTCACCATACACCATTACGTGCAAGTATTTTTCGGTTTGCTCTTTTATTGCAGCGACTACTCTTGGATGACAATGCCCTAAACTACAGGCAGATACGCCGGCTATAAAATCAAGATATTTTTTGTTGTTTGTGTCGATTATATAACTTCCTAAGGCACGGGCGACTTCTATTTTTAACGGGTGCGGAGTTGTTTGTGCTTGATATAGAAAAAAATCCTTGTTCATTAGGGGTTGTTATTCTTTTTTTTTGTGTTGGGATTAACCATAGGTTTATTATCCGGATTGTTTTTTAAATCTTTGGGTTTTAGTTTTGAAGCTTCCGGAATCGTGATATTTTCGTCCAATAGGTCGTCAAAAAATTCACCTTCATCATCGGGTAGGGGTATTCCTTTTATTTTAACTAGTTTGGGCTTGGGTTTTCCTTTAAATAAATCATTAACTTTTAGCAACCGCTCTTCTCCACGCCATTGAAAACCGGGTAGAAGTCTCACATTTTCAGGTAATAAGGAGGGTGGGTTTAAAGTTCCGGTAACTTTTTGTAAAAATTTTATTCCGGTTATTTTTTGATTGTTTAAATACATCTGAATTTTACTACAAACCGTGTTATTTATCCCTATTAATTCATCTTTATCGTTTCTTGTGTAAAATAATACCTGCGTGTTTTTAATAATGTTTACGGTATCTAGCTGGTTGTTGGTAAACAATCCAATAAGTCTTTCACCCTTTACTTGGTTGTAACCGGCACTGTCTTTCTGAACTAAAAAAGCATTTTTAAAAACCTTGAGTGTATCTAGCTTTTCGGTTTTTTTATTAGAAAGAATATGGATGGTATCTCCTGTTATTTGATTTTGACCACTCCAAAGTACAGGGTTTCTTAGTAGCTTTGTAATGCCTAGATTTTGATTTACATAAATAGAATCACATTTTCCGCTAGTGGGTTCTTCTCCCGGAAGTCCTTTTTTAAACATTCGGGCTTTGTAAAATCCTTTAATGATTCGTTTTTTAGGTTTTCCGGTTACCTGAAGCGTATCTGCGTGTACATATATAGAGTCGCCGTCTTTTATAGAGATAGCTACGGCTCTTTTGGTAATAAAAACCGAATCTTTTGCCCTAAACACTTCGGCATAATGCCCTTTTATAATTGTTTTGTTTAGCGTGTCTATTACTTTAATATTGTTTGTTGCCGATGCAAATTTTTCTGTCCGGTTAAAGTAAATACTATCGCCGTAAAGCATTCGGTTGCTGTATTCAATTCTCGAATTTTTTACAAAATAACCGGTGTTGTTTCTGGTGTTATAAAAACCTCTTTCACAAAATATGGTACTGGCATCACTTACAATTGTAGATTTGCCGTACAAGTAAGCACCTCCGGTTTCTGAATAAAAGTCTAATTGTTGTGAGTTAACGGTGTATTTAGGATTGGTTATAACTACATTAGATAAAAATTGATATTTTTTACTTTTTGCAAAATATCTTCCTATTTTACTGGTAAGTGTACTGGCAGTATCTTGTACTGTTCCGCCGCTACGATAATAGGCTTGTTGTTTTATCCTGTCAAAGTAAAGCGTGTCTGTTTTTAACGAAGTATCCGGATTGGTAAAGACAACATTTCCACTGGCAAATGCAAACTGAGTGTTGCCATTATATTCGGCATAAGTGCTTCGCATAGTGATGGTATCGCCTTGTTGAAGACGTACATTTCCGTAGGCATTTACAAAATTATCTTTGGTATAAACATAGGCTTGATCGCACCACATTTCTACTCCTTCGTGAACTATATAAACTTGCCCGGCTTGGTCTTTTGTATAGATTATGGCATCGGGAAATTCGGGTTTTTTTTCAAGATATCCTGATTGAATACTTACTTGTGTTTTCTTTTCTCTATGCAATACGTTTATTTGTGCCTCCAAAAAATAAGGAAAACTTATAAATAACAATAAGAAGTATATCGAATAGTTCAAGTACTAAGTTTTTTAAAATTTACAGCGAAGATACTAAAGCAAGTTGGTATGAGTAAAAAAACAGTAATTTTTTAACTGAAATTTTGGATATTATACTCCATATACGTTGCGGTGGTTTGGGTAATTTTTGTGATGTAAGTTTTTTTTAAAATATGAAAAGATAAATCAATACCGGCAGAAATTCATCCGGAGGTATAAATAGAATCTATTTGAACAAAACGTTTGTTCTTTTTAGCGATAGCCGTTTTATCTATTTTTTCAACTAAAGGATAAACTTGATGATGGGTACAATAAGGTTTGTTTTTTAAAAGTCCGAGTTTGGCTAAAAGAATCGCTCCAGAGCAAATACTCATTGTAATTTGTGCAGTTTGGTGTTGGGTTTTAATCCATTTTAATAACGAGGTATCTAAAAGTAAATTTTTTGTTCCTTCGCCTCCGGGTATAATAAGAATGTCTATTTTAGGATGGTTTTTAAAGGTATGGTTTGCAATAACTTGAAGATTGTTTACTGTTTTTAAAATTTTGTTTTCTTTTGAAACGGTAAAGACATTAAAAGGTTGGTGGTTGTGAGTTTCGGAAGCTACAGAAAATACATTAAACTACTGACCTGCAAAATCCGGTACTTCAACTTGATTAAAAAGTAAAATAGCAATGTTTAATTTTATATTTATTTTCTATATAAAAAGTAACGATTTACTTCTTCTATATATTTTTTTTTAGCATCTTCAATACTTAAATCTCTATTTTGAAAAATAGCATTGGCTTTAAACGCATTAATTAAAGGGTTGCTGCTACCGGGTGGATCTTGGTTTTGTGTTGCAATTTTAAAATACGAATACAATCGCAATAAAAAATCTGCAGGAAAGGGTTGTGTGTGTTTGTTGATACTTTCCACTGCTTCTTTAAACGCAATATCTAATTCTTCGGGTGTCATTTTTTTGCCAGTATGGTAATACCTCCTTTAACTTTTTGATTAAGTTGTACGGTGATTTTTGTATCTAAAGGTAAAAAAACATCTACTCTTGAACCAAATTTAATAAAACCGCTATCTTCAGCCTGTATTGCCTGATTGCCTTCTTTTGCATAATTTACGACGCGTTTTGCTACTGCTCCGGCAATTTGTCTATACATTATATCGCCCCATTGTGTTGCGTGTACTACAACGGTTGTTCGTTCGTTTTCCTCAGATGCTTTCGGGTGCCAAGCAACCAAGTATTTCCCGGGATGATATTTACTGTATTTTATAGTTCCACTTACGGGATATCGGGTAACGTGAACATTTAAAGGCGACATAAAAACCGAAACTTGCAATCGTTTGTCTTGAAAATATTCATTTTCAAAAACTTCTTCAATTACCACAACTTTTCCATCAACCGGAGAGACTATACTATTGCTGTCTTTTGTGAATGTTCTTTTTGGATTTCTGAAAAACTGAAGAATAAGTACTAATAAAATAAGAAAAATAACAAATAGCAAGCGTTTAATTGTTTCGTTTTCAATGAATAATTGCACCAAAATTGTTAGTCCGACGGTGATTAAAAATGAAGTTAAAATAATAGTATGTCCTTCTTTATGAAACATAATGTATGATTTCTAAAAATAGATAAATAAAAGGGCTTGCAAATAGGATGCTGTCTAACCGGTCGTATAAACCTCCGTGACCGGGCATAATGGTACCGCTATCTTTTACTCCGGCTTGGCGTTTAAATTTAGATTGTACTAAATCTCCTATGGTTCCGAAAACTGAAACAATGACGGATAGAACTATCCAGATTGAAACCGGATATATTTTAATAAAAGTAAATTTATTAACTCCTGTAACAATTGCCCCTATAATTCCGCCAATAAGTCCTTCAATGGTTTTTTTTGGTGAGATGCCGGGCATAAGTTTGTTTTTTCCGAAATTCTTACCCAAAAGATAAGCAAAAGTGTCGTTTGCCCATACTAATATAAAAATTCCTATTAAAATTTGAGGTGTATAAGCGGCAGTAACAAAAGCAATTTGGGTTAGAAAAACAAAACCACTAATTAGATAAAAAATAATACAAGCATACCTTCTTTTTAATCTTTTCTTTTGGGAGTCTTTGTTTAAAAAAAAGTTTTTAGCCGAAAATAAATCAAATACCAAAACTAAGTTAATGACAAGTGATGGCAGTAGAAACAGTGTAAGTCCAAATGGTTTTATTGAAAAATAATTAAAAAAAATAAACAAACCTGCCAGTAAGATGTAAGGAAGAAAGCTTTTAATTTTTAATAATTTTAAAAACTCAAAGATTGTTAAGCATCCTAAGATAAAAAATACACCAAAAAACCATTCTTTAGGGGTAAAGAGAGTTATAATAATGATAAGAGAATAAAGTAGTCCCGACAGTGCTCTAGTAATGAGGTCATTCATGTTACAAGTCTTCCAGAAGTAGCAAATATAAGTTTTTTGTCGTACTTCCGTAGCTCATAAAATCCTTTTCTTTTTTTGAAGATTCAAAGTCTTGAATTGTGGTAATATTACTGGGTATTTTG
This sequence comes from Flavobacteriaceae bacterium, assembly GCA_027081505.1. Taxonomy (GTDB): domain Bacteria; phylum Bacteroidota; class Bacteroidia; order Flavobacteriales; family Flavobacteriaceae; genus Marifrigoribacter. The sequence continues at coordinate 28,464 of JALWKK010000077.1, read as the reverse complement.
TTGTTACTTTTATTTTTTATGTTTCGTAATCCTTCGCTAATGTTTTCTATTAGTTGACTGGTAGTAGCGTAAATAATAAAATTTTTAGGTAATTCGCGTAGTTTTTTTTCTTTTTTTTGATTGGAGGATAGTAATACCGAGCCGTTGTTTGCTACAAGCGCTTCACAAGTAGATAGAAAAACGGTGGCATTGGTTTTTTTGGTAAAGTTTAGATTAAAGCCGTCAAATTTTTTTGTAAGTTGTTTGTTTATGCAAAAAACATCTTTCTCGTACCAATCGTTTTCTAAAAGAATATTATCAAACGCTTGCATGACTTCTTCAGTAGATACGCAGTATAGAAATTTTCCACCGTTTTTATTAAAGTTATACGTAAATTTCTCGTCAATTGGAAGTTTTTCCTGGGGCAGATATTTTCCTCTTTCAGAAAGATTTGCTTCTTTTTCTGAAGTTTTTTTAAATTTAAAAAGTCTTTTAAATAGACTCATTAGTGGGGAGTTTTAAGGAAAAACTAAAAAATATCCCAAATATATAAAATCTAATCAATACTGCCTGTATAGTTTAGAAGAACTTTTTGTTTTTAATCGAAAAAAGAAATATAATTTATTCTTCTTCTAATGTGCCTTCCCGTGTTTTATTTTTTCGTTCTTCGATATCCTTTTGAAAAGGTCTTTCTCCAAAAATCTTTATTAAATCATCTTTAAAGATAACTTCTTTTTCAAGTAACACATTTGCTAACTGCTTAAGCTCCTCTTTGTGTTTTTCAAGAATAGAGATGGCTCTAAGGTATTGTTCTTCAACTATTTTAGATATTTCGTTGTCAATAAGTTCGGCTGTTTTCTCGCTATAGGGTTTGGTAAATCCGTACTCGTTTTGTCCCGAGGAGTCGTAATAAGTAATATTTCCTAATCTTTCATTCAATCCGTAAACGGTAACCATAGCACGGGCTTGTTTGGTAACTTTTTCGAGGTCGCTTAATGCGCCTGTGGATATTTGGTTAAAAATTACTTTTTCGGCTGCTCGTCCTCCCATAGTGGCACACATTTCGTCCAGCATTTGCTCGGGTCTAACAATGAGTCGTTCTTCCGGCAAATACCAAGCAGCTCCTAGCGATTGTCCGCGAGGAACAATGGTTACCTTTACAAGTGGAGCAGCGTGTTCAAGCATCCAACTCACGGTTGCATGACCGGCTTCGTGAAAGGCAACGGCTCTTTTTTCTTCGGGAGTTACAATTTTATTTTTCTTTTCAAGACCTCCTACAATTCTATCTACAGCATCTAAAAAATCTTGTTTGTCTACCATTTTTTTACCATTTCTGGCTGCAATTAAAGCGGCTTCGTTACAAACATTTGCAATGTCGGCTCCGGAAAAACCGGGAGTTTGTTTTGCGAAAAATTCGGTGTCAACAGACTTATCTATTTTTAGGGGCTTTATATGAACGTCAAATATTTCTTTACGTTCGCGAACATCGGGTAAATCTACAAATATTTGCCTGTCAAAACGTCCGGCACGCATAAGTGCTTTATCCAACACATCGGCACGGTTGGTAGCCGCTAAGACGATCACGTTGGTATTGGTTCCGAAGCCATCCATTTCGGTAAGGAGCTGGTTAAGGGTATTTTCTCGCTCGTCATTAGAACCCGAAAAATTATTTTTGCCTCTGGCTCTACCTATGGCATCAATTTCATCAATAAAGATAATTGAAGGAGATTTTTCTTTTGCTTGTTTAAACAGATCTCTAACTCGAGACGCACCTACACCCACAAACATTTCTACAAAATCTGAACCTGATAAAGAAAAAAACGGCACTTTAGCTTCACCTGCTACGGCTTTTGCCAATAGCGTTTTTCCGGTTCCGGGAGGACCTATAAGCAAAGCGCCTTTTGGAATTTTCCCGCCTAGTGCAGTGTATTTATCGGGGTTTTTCAAAAAATCTACAATTTCTTGAACCTCTTCTTTAGCTCCTTCAAGACCGGCAACGTCTTTAAAAGTGGTTTTTACTTTGGTGTTTTGGTCAAAGAGTTTGGCTTTAGATTTTCCTATATTAAAAAGTTGACCGCCCGGACCACCTCCGACACCTCCGGACATTCTTCGCATGATAAAAATCCAGACACCAATAAGTATAATAAAAGGGAGTAGTGAAATAAGTAAATCACTCCAAATATTTGAGTCTGTTTTCCAAACGATATTTGTTTTAAGATTATGCTCTTTTTTTATTGCATTAAAATTGTTTTCAAAATTCTGCAAATCACCAAATTCAAACTCATAAGCAGGATCGTTAGGTCCGGAAACCATAAAGTTTTTGGGTTTGTTTTTGGTATGAATTTCTTTACTTCTAGCATCTTTAGTAAGATATACTTTTGCTATTTTTTTGTTGATGACTTCAACTTTTTCAACATCTCCGTTTTTCAAATAGTTTTCAAATTCAGATTGTGTTGTTTTGGCAGGTTGATTCCAACTGCCTCCGCCAAAAAGCTGAATACCAAAAAATATTAAAATAACCAATGCATAGATCCAGTAAGCGCTAAACTTTGGTTTGTTAATCTCAGGTTTTTTATTTTGTTCTGCCATACGGGCTTTTTTTAATAAGTTGTTTCTATTTTAACAATCTTTGCATCTCCCCAAAGACCTTCAATGTTATAAAATTCTCTAATATGTTTTTGAAAAACATGAACGACCACATGTACATAATCCATTAAAACCCATTCGGCATTGTTTGCCCCTTCTATGTGCCAAGGTTTTTCTTGAATGGCTTTGCTTACGGTTTTCTGTACAGAATTAACGATGGCGTTAACCTGTGTGTTAGAACCTCCGGTACAGATAATAAAATAATCGCAAACAGTATTTTCAATATCCCTAAGATCAAGCATTTCAATCTCTTGACCTTTCACCTCTTCCATTCCTTTTATAATTTGTGATATAAGTTGGTCTGTCTCGTTTTCTTTTTTTGGCATTAATTTTAAAATTTGCGCAAAGTTATTACTTTTTTATATTTAAAAAATGTATATTAACCATAATCGTACTACTTTTTTATAGACTATGAATGTAATCAAACTTGATGCCACCCTTTCTACCAATACTTTTTTGTTAGATTTAAGTAAAAAACAGTCTCTGCCGGACAAAACGATTGTGGTTTCTAAGTTACAGCTAAAAGGAAGAGGACAACTTAACGCTCACTGGGAATCTGATCCGGTAAACAGCCTTACTTTTAGTATTTACAAACTATTTAATGCTACTAATGTAGCAAAACAACCCTATTTGCTTTTTGCCGTTGCGATAGGTGTTAGAGAAGCATTGGCTAATTTGATGGCAATAAAATGCGATGTAAAATGGGCTAACGACATATTGGCAGAGAAAAAAAAAATATGTGGTATTTTAATAGAAAATCAAGTAAAAGGCAATCAACTAATCGCTTCGATTATCGGCGTGGGAATTAATGTAAACCAAACTTCTTTTCCTTCATTACCCAATGCAGGGTCTATGTTGATGGTTACCGGAAAACAATTTAATCTAGACGAAGTTTTAAACAAAGTGTGTGAAGCTATTTTTTATTATCTTCAACTTTTTGAGAATAAGCAATGGGATATTTTAAAAAAAACCTACGAAAAACACCTTTTCAGAAAAGAAAAAGTGTCTGCATTTTCTGTTGCCGAACAACCTGTTTTTAATGCTATCATTAAAGGAGTAAACAATTTCGGGCAACTATTGTTAGAGTTAGATACAGAGGAAATTAAAAGTTTTAATACAAAACAAATTACCATGCATTACTAAAGTATTTTATTCATTCAAAAACGTATCTTTGCACTCTTGTAAATAGAAGAGAGATGATACAATTAAATGACTTGTATTTTGACGAATATATTTCGGAGACGCAAATAAATCAATCTGTAAACGGAGTTGCGGTAAAAATAAACAATGATTTTAAAGATAAAAATCCGGTTTTTTTGGTAGTACTAAACGGTGCTTTTTTCTTTGCTGCAGATATTATTAAACGTTTTACAGGAAATTGCGAACTTAGTTTTATTAAAGTTGCCTCCTATGACGGTATCCATCAATCTAATGAAATAACTACGGTAATGGGAGCCGAACCCGATTTAAAAGGTAGAGAGGTGATTATTATCGAAGATATCGTAGATTCCGGAAATACAATTGAAGCAATTATCAAAATTCTAAAACAAGAACAGGTAGCCAATTATAAAATTGCTTCGATGTTTTATAAACCAAAAGCCTATTCCAAACTTTTTCCTATTGATTATGTGGGAATGGAAATTGAAAATGATTTTGTTGTAGGTTACGGATTGGACTATAAGGGTTTAGGGCGAAATTTAAGAAATGTATATAAATTAATTTCCAATAAAAAAATGAAAAATATCGTATTGTTTGGTCCTCCGGGAGCAGGAAAAGGAACGCAAGCTCAAATGCTGAAAGACAAGTATAATCTGGTGCACATTTCTACCGGAGACGTGTTTCGATTTAATATTAAAAATAAAACCGAATTGGGAATGTTGGCAAAATCGTTTATGGATAAAGGCGATTTAGTTCCCGATGAGGTAACCATTAATATGCTAAAAAACGAAGTAGAAAAATATCCCGATGCAAACGGATTTATTTTTGACGGCTTTCCAAGAACAATTTCGCAAGCAGAAGCCTTAGATGAATTTCTTTCGGAAAAAGCCCAAAAAATAAGCGCAATGGTTGCCCTCGAAGTACCTGAAGATTTATTGGTACAACGGCTATTAAATCGTGGCAAAACAAGCGGAAGACCGGACGATCAAGATGAAAGCAAGATTAGAAATCGCTTTAACGAATACCAAACAAAAACAGCAATATTAAAAGATTATTACCAAGCTCAAAATAAATATTATGGTGTAAATGGTGTGGGTTCAATAGAAGAAATTACACAGCGATTAAGCGAAGTATTTGATAGATTATAAAAATTAATATTCATATCGGGAACGTATTATGACCGAAGGAAATTTTGTAGATTATGTAAAATTACACCTTACATCCGGCAAAGGAGGAGCTGGGAGTGCGCATTTGCGACGCGAAAAATACATCCCGAAAGGTGGTCCCGATGGAGGCGATGGAGGCAGAGGAGGACATATTATCTTTGTGGCAGATAAAAACCTATGGACGCTTTACCACTTAAAATTTAAACGACATTTTAAAGCCGGACACGGAATGCCCGGTGGCAAACAAACCAGTACAGGAGCAAATGGCGAAGATGTTTATATTAAAGTGCCTTTGGGTACAATTTTAAAAAACACCGAAACCGGAAAAACCATTTGTGAACTAACTCAAGACGGTGAGCAAGTAATTATTGCAAAAGGAGGTAAAGGCGGTAGAGGAAACACTCATTTTAAAAGTGCTACACGTCAAACACCTCGATACGCACAACCCGGATTGGAAGGAGAGGAGATTAATGTTACGGTAGAACTTAAAGTATTGGCAGATGTAGGATTGGTAGGCTTTCCCAATGCAGGAAAATCGACACTACTCTCGGTAATAACCGCAGCAAAACCTAAAATAGCCAATTACGAGTTTACCACATTAAAACCCAATTTAGGAATTGTAAAATATCGTGATTATAAAACTTTTGTAATGGCAGATATTCCGGGAATTATTGAAGGAGCAGCAGAAGGAAAAGGTTTAGGTCATTATTTTTTGCGTCACATTGAACGAAATTCTACACTGCTTTTTTTAATCCCCGCAGATGCAGATGATATTAAAAAACAATACGAAATTCTATTAGACGAACTCCGAAGGTATAATCCTGAACTTCTCGACAAAGAAATACTTGTTGCAATCTCAAAATCCGACATGTTGGATGAAGAATTAAAAAAGCTACTTAAAAAACAATTAGATGCCGACTTTAAAAATATTCCGTATTTGTTTATATCTTCTGTAGCACAACAAGGTTTAACCAAACTTAAGGACACCCTTTGGTCTATGCTAAATAAAAAAACGGATTGATTTTTGTGCATTTGATAAAAATAAACACATGAAACATATACTGTCTTTTTTTATTCTTCTCTATTTAACATCTTGTGGTGTAACGGTTCATTACGACTATGATAAACAAACCAATTTTAAAAACTATAACACTTACAATTATTATACTACAATAGAAAGTGGTTTAAGTCAACTAGATAACAAACGCATTATTAAAATAACCGACAGTATTTTACAATCAAATGGATATACTAAATCTGATAACCCGGATTTTAGAATTAATTTTTACACTAAAGAAGGAAGTATAAGCAACCGAAACACCATAGGGATTGGAGTAGGAGGCGGTGGCAGAAATGCGGGGTATGGTATTAGCGGAGGTATTCCTATTGGCGGAAGAAAAATAGAACAATTAGTTACCATAGATTTTATTGATGCAAAGCAAGACCGCTTAATTTGGCAAGGAATTATTGATGGTGCTATAAAAGAAAAAGCTTCTCCCCGATGGAAAGAAACTTATTATGAAAAAATAATTTCTAAATTACTTAAAGGATTTCCTCCAAATTAACAATTACATCCTAACAATTCGTGATATTGATTTTTTGTACCCTGTTAAATCCAGTATATTAAGCACTAATAAAACCAATTCAAGAGCAATATTTTCAATGGTAAGCGAGAGATTAAATAATACCTGTTCTTAATATAAATTAGTCCAAAACCATTTTATATTTTAGAAAGGTTAATGCCGTTATAGAATGAAAATATCTTAATGAGAGAACTTAAAATTAAACTATATTGAATTCGTATTCGGTATAAGCAGGCGACGTAAAAATGGAAGTTCCCAAGGGGTATTCGGTTTCTATTGAATTAGAAAATGCTTCGCTATTCTTTTCGGGAGATTATAAAAAAAAATGCAGGTTGCATTGCAAAGAGGAAATTTAGAGTTAACAACTTTTAAAGGAAACGCCATTCTTTTTACTATAGATTCAGATATAAAATTAAAAGTGTTAACAGGTGTAAGAGGAATAGGTGAGTCTAAAAACGGAAAGGTTATAAACGAGTTGGAAGAGAACGGATTTTTTTTAATTGAAGCATATTCAAAAAACGGAGATATTATTTTAACCCGGAATTAGCTGTTTCTTCCTAAGGTTTCGGCTATGCAATATCCTCCTGTCCAAGCATTTTGAAAATTAAAACCGCCTGTTACCGCATCGATATTTAATACTTCGCCCGAAAAAAATAAACCGGGGTGTATTTTGCTTTCAAATTTTTTAAAATTTATTTCTTTTAAATCAACACCTCCGGCAGTTACAAATTCTTCTTTAAACGTGTTCTTGCCTGTAATTTCCATAGTAAAAGCAACTAAATTTTTTGTAAATTTTGCTAAGGTTTTGTTAGAAATGTCTGCCCATTTACATGTTTCTTCAATTCCGGTTTGTTTTAGCAGATTTATCCATAATCTTTTGGGCAAGCCAAAGCGGCTGTAGGTGGTTATTTGTTGTTTTGAAAATTGAACTCTATATTTTTTTAATTCCGAAAGGATGGTTTCTTTGTTTGTGTTGGGCAACCAGTTAATACGAATTGAAAAACGGTAATTAACATCGTAAAAATATCGCGCTCCCCAAGCCGAGAGTTTTAAAACAGCCGGTCCGCTTATTCCTTGATGGGTGATTAACAAATCGCCGTGAGAAGTTAATGTCGTGTTAGCCACTTGTATTGTTGCTTTCACCGAAATCCCCGCCAAGTTATTAAATATTTTATCTTTACAAACAAAGGTAAATAGAGAAGGTACAGGCGGAATAATGGTATGCCCCAGTTGGCTTAATAAATTCCATATTTTAGGATTGCTTCCGGTGGTGATAATTAGTTTTTTGGATGTAAAACTACCTTTTGAAGTGTGGATTTGCCATTGGTCTTTTTCTTTGTAAAAATCTTTTACCGGGTGGTTTTTTAATACTTTAATGCCGGACTTTTCGGTTAACCGTAAAAAGCAATCTATAATAGTTTGTGATGTGTCTGAAATGGGAAAAACCCTTCCGTCTTCTTCAATTTTTAAGGGTACTTTATTTTCTTCAAACCATTGCATGGTATCGCCTGTGCAAAAACGATGAAAGGGACCTCGTAATTCTTTTCCGCCACGAGGATAGTTTTCAATTAATTGGCTTGGTGTAAAAATAGCGTGGGTAAGATTGCATCTTCCGCCTCCCGAAATTTTTACTTTACCGAGCACTTCATTTCCGCGTTCTATAATGGCAATACGTAATTTGGAATTAAAAACAGCGGTGTTTATAGCGGTAAAAAAACCGGCAGCTCCACCACCTATAATTAATACATCATAATTTAACATTTGCACTTTTCTTTAGCAAAACCGGCGCAAAGGTTAAGCGTATCTTTTACATCTTGTAATGAAGTTCGAGGATTAATTAAACACATTCGTAAAACGATTTGGTTGTTAAGTACGGTGGTAACCAAAAGTGCTTGTCGGCTTTCCATTACTTTTTTTGAAATGTATTCGTTTAATTTATCGAGTTCTTTTTCAGAAAGATTAGCCGAAATAGGATTGTATCTAAAATTGATGATCGCCAATGTTGCCGGCGAAATTACTTCCCAGTTGGGGCTTGTACGTAGCAGATCTTCTACCTGTTCTGCAAGATGAATGTTATTGGAAATAGCATTTCTAAAGGCTTTTAACCCAAAGGTTTTAATACTCATATAAAATTTAAGCGCTCTAAACCTTCGGGTGAGTTGGACGCCGTGGTCGTAGAAGTTAATTTCGGATTGATTGCCTTCCACATCGCGTAAATATTCGGGTTTTTCGGTGAAAGTCCCTTTTAAGTATTTGTGATTTCTAATGAGTAAGCATCCCATTTCGTAAGGTTGAAAAAACCATTTGTGAGGATCAACGGTAAGTGAATCTGCTTTTTCAATTCCTTTTAACAGTTTTTTTCCTTCTTTAGAAAGAATGGCAGCGCCTCCGTAGGCAGCGTCTATATGAAACCAAAGATTTTCTTTTTTACATATTTGGGCAATTTTTGTAAGGGGATCTACCGTTCCGGTATTGGTGGTACCGGCGGTTGCAATTACGCAAAAAGGTTGTAAGCCTTGTAGTTTATCTTTGGCAATGGCATTTTTTAATTTGTTTAAAGAAAACTCAAACTCTAAATTGGTTGGGATGATTCTTATTTGGTGCTTTCTAAAACCAAGAATTCGAATGGCTTTAATGTTGGAAGAATGTGCTTGGTCTGAAAGATAAATAACCGCCTTCGAAAAATCATCACCGCATTTGATATTTCGTGCCGTAACAATAGCTGTAAGGTTTGCCATAGAGCCACCGCTGGTAAAAATTCCGCCTCCTTTTTTTGCCGGAAACCCAAAAATTTTCAGCAACCACTGTAGGGTTATTATTTCCAATTCGGCTGCTGCCGGAGAGGCTGCCCAACCGCCCGAAAAAATATTAAATCCGGTGGCAAGCGTATCTGCCATAGCGCTGATGTAGTTGCTGGGTCCCGGTACAAAAGAATACGCCTTTGGGTGCGAAACGATGGTGCTTTGTGTCATTACTTTATCCAGCACAAAGTCTAAAACTTGTTTGGGTTGTGTGGGATTTTCGGGTGCTTCTTCCAAAAACATTTTATCCATTTCTTCGCGAGATGCTATAGCTACCGGAAGTTTATTTTTTTGTTCACAAAAATGTTCTACTACAGCATCAACTACTTGATATCCGTAGGATTTCATCTGTTCTTCGGGTAATTCTAACGTTCTGTTTTTCCTAGTCATTATTCCTTTTTTTTATCGTTGCAAAAATAAGATTTAAAAGTAGAATTTAGATAAAGAAACACGGGTGTTTCGTATCGATTTTTAAGAGTAAACTATTTTTTGTAACTTGTTACCGCTAATCAACTAAAAAAATATCGTATGCTTTCCAAAAAAAATCTTTTAAGTGCACTTGTAGCTGCTATTTGGTCATTTTTTGGCGGTTATTTGTTGTGGGGAATTCTTGCTAGTAATTTTTTGCTGTCCAATTTAGGCTCCGCCACAGGAGTTGACAAAGAAACGCCCGATTTTATGTTTTTGGCAATAGGGTGTTTAATTCAAGGATTACTTTTTTCTTCTATCTATCAAAAATGGAGCGCCGGACGACATCGATTTAAAAGCGGTTTGCGGTTTGGTGTACGTATGGGAGTACTCTTTGGTTTTGGTGCCGGAATGATAGATTATGCCACAACCAACGTATTTAATTTAAATGCACAACTTGTTAACGGAGTGATTTACATTGTGTTTTTTGCAATAATGGGAATCTTAGTAAGTTTGGTTTCTCGAAAAGTGTAAGAAAACTTCGGGTAACAGTATAAGGTGTAGCTTTTAAATATATTTTACATAAAGAAATTCCAAACCAAACCAAATCGCAGAACACCGTCTCGATAAGGATATCCCGGAGCCGAAAAATATTCTTTCTTGTTACTAAAAAGTGAAGTTAGATTTTCGTATTTAAAGTAAATTCGGGTTTGTCTTACTTTTGCATTAAAGAAAACGCTTAAAAGCGGAAAACCGCCAATTTTCTCTGTATTTTGAACATAAAATTCACCTAAAATAGGCTGGTAGGCATTCATATTAAAAGCGGTAAAATATTTTAAAGTTACACCGGTTTGAAGAAATAACGCTTTTTTAAACCAATGGTCTTGGTAATAAAAACTGTTACGAGTTATTAGTTGCGGTACGTTAAATACCTCTTCTCCGGTTACTACTTGTTGGTACATTACCGTATTGGTAAGAGCAAACTTTTTGTATTTAAATTCTTTTTCAGCTTTAATTTTTAAATAGTTAACTCGGCTATTGTATTGCTGTGGTGTAGGAGTAGAGTCGTTGGGTTTTATGGCAAAATAAGCAAAATCATCTATTCCGGTGTAGGTTGCAGAGATTGCACCGTATTTTTTAGATTGTAATTTAAAATAAACTATTTGTTGCTTAACGTTATTAAAAGAATTTTGCCAATTAAAGTTAACATAATCACTCTGGTGGAGCAGAAAATTAAAATTGGGTGCCGTGCTTTTAATGCTAATTTTTGCTTCAATATAGTTGTCTTTATCAAAACTGTAACCGGCTTTTCCGCTTAGGTAATTTCCGGTTAGATCTCCCGAAAGCAACAAACTACCTTCCCCCGATAGTTCAAAACCTTTGTAGTTTTTTTGGTACCTTCCGCCTAATTGTACCGTAGTTCCTTTTAGTTTATTGTTAATGGTTTGGTTGTTGAGTAAAAGTACGGAGTTATATCCGTAATCATATGAGGAATACTCTAAATAGCCACTTATTTTTCCCAAAATACCGTTACTAAAACGGGTGTAAAATCGGGAGGTGAATTTATCTAACGATGTTTTTTTATCTAAGTTTGAAGATTTGTAGGAAACACCGTAATCTTCAAAAGGAGTTTTTTGCTTAAAGGTAAACCGTTTTATTTCGTAATAGGTTTGGTTTCCTATTACGAGTGCTGTTTTAGAAGTTGTATCCGGTTTAATAAATCGGTATTCATTTTCAATAAAAAAACGATTTCCTTTTAGTAGCGTTTCGGCATCTTCATAATTAACATCTAACCTGCCACGATCTCTAAATTCGGGATTATCATCTACAAATAATTGTATTGAGTTTTGATTTAACCCGCCGTTTTCTTCATTTAAAATATCTTGCGAAGTAAGGTGCGCTCGAACAAAATATTTTTCGTTTTTTGTATGGTAAGCGGTACTTGCCCAAAAATTATCGGTACTGGTTAAAATATGCTGGTACGCACCCAAAGAACGAACCCCTTTGTATCCCACGGCTATGTTAAATTGTCGCGATGTGTTAACGGTAAACATCGCATCGAGTTGTTGCCCTTGCTGGAAAGCAGTTTTAAAATACAATTCGGTTAAAGGAGTAGGTACTTCATAATAATACACATCATCTAGTTCTTTATAACTGTAATGTCTGGCACGGGCACCAAAAAAAGGAATTAGATTTTTCCGATTATACGAGTATGCCAAATTAGAGTAAGGTTGCCCAACGTTAGAAAAAGGCATAAGCTCAAAGTCATCTTTTCGCAAATAGTTAAATCGGTAATCTTTGGCTATTGAAAGTGTGGTATCAACAAAAGTGGTATCTCTATCGAGTGAAATTATTTTATATAAATCGATTGGAGGTTTGTTTTCAAGATTCTTAACACTTGCTGTTTTTGTCTTTGAAGTGTCTTTAGCAAAATTATCAACAAATCTTTGTTTTTCCTGTTTTAAAGTTTTATCCACCTGGCTAAATAGTGAAGCCGAACAAATAAAACAAAGTAAAACAATTATTTTTTTCATTGTATATAATACTAAAAAAGCAAAAGTAAACTTTTATAGCAAAAGATTAGTTAATATAATGTTGAAGTTTTAATTTTACCGGAAATTCAGATATTCACGTTTATTAATGAAAAACTACTTTTCTTCATCGTTTACATTAGGAATACTTGGAGGCGGACAATTAGGGAAAATGCTCCTCTACGAAACCCGAAAATGGGATATAAAAACAACCGTTCTCGACCCTAATAGTGAAGCTCCTTGTCGTATTGCTTGCAATACTTTTGTGCAAGGTGATTTTAATGACTTTGATACGGTTTATAACTTTGGAAAAAAGGTGGATGTACTTACTTTTGAAATAGAACATGTAAATGTAGATGCACTCGAAAAACTGGAAAAAGAAGGCGTAACGGTTTATCCTTCCTCACAAACACTTCGTATTATTCAAGATAAATCCAAACAGAAGCAATTTTATAAAGAAAATCAAATACCAACGGCTGGATTTCAAGTTTTTAAAAATAAAAAACAACTCCTGCAAGCTGTTGAAAATGGGGAATTCGCCTTTCCGTTTGTTTGGAAAAAAAGCACGGGAGGTTATGACGGGATGGGTGTAAAAATGGTGAAAAATGCAGAAGATTTACAACAAATACCCGATGCACCTTGCATTGCAGAGGTTCTTATAGATTTTAAAAACGAATTAGCCGTACTGGTTGCTCGAAACGTTGCCGGAGACATAGTGACCTATCCGGTAGTAGAAATGGAATTTCATCCCGAAGCAAATCAGGTAGAATATGTTATTTGCCCGGCACGAATTAGTGATTCTGTTGCTCAAAATGCGCAAAGAGTGGCTCGTTTGGTTTCAGATAAATTACAACACGTAGGTTTATTAGCTGTTGAAATGTTTCAAACACAAAAAGATGAAATCATCGTAAACGAAATGGCTCCTCGTCCACACAACAGTGGTCACTATAGTATTGAAGCAAGTTTTACCAATCAGTTTGAACAACACCTGCGTGCCATTTTAAATCTTTCGTTAGGTAGTACAAAAAGCAAAGTAGGAGCGGTTATGGTAAATCTGGTAGGAGCAGAAGGCTTTACCGGAAATCCTGTTTATAAAAACATAAATGAGATTTTATCTTTACAGGGAGTTACACCGCACATTTACGGAAAAAAGCAAACACGCCCCTTTAGGAAAATGGGACACGTTACCATTGTTAATCAAGACATAAATAAAGCTAGAACTCAGGCTGAGAAAGTTAAAAATACCATAAAAGTGGTGAGTAAAGATTGATTTTAAACAAAGGAATGAACCTGTGAGTGTTAATTCATTATTTTTTAACCACTTTTTTTATTATAAAGCCTTTATTTGTATAAATTTTTATAAAAAGCAAACCTGATTGTAAGGAAGATACATCTATAGTATTTTTAATCTCTTTACTAACATAAAGCAATTTGCCTTGTACATCATAAATTTCTGCTTTGTTAATCTTAAAAACATCTTGGTTTTTAATGTATAAAACATCATTTACCGGGTTGGGATATACAAAAACGGAATTATTAACTTGTAAATCTTGTATGGATAAGGCGGAGTTACCATAAACCGCTTGATTTCCCGAGGCATTTACCACCACTAACATTTCTTCATTACCGTTAACGGTATATGTGTAAGTAAATGGTCCTGGCAGGTGTTGAATATGAAAATCATAAATATAAGCAGTAGTAAAAATGTTGTTCTCAGGATAGCTAGGACTGCAAAAATCAATACCGTATGTTGTTACGGTTTCATAAAGATAAAATTTATTTTGAGAATAATCAAAGAACGTATTTCCCTCATAAAAAGAGCAAGCGCTGGCAATAAATTGATTGTCATTAGAAATAAAATTAGCCTGAACATCAAGCATAAAATCATTATCAGGTGCATAAACCTGTTCGCCATCAATTATTAAATAATGTAAGTACCAAAGATTGTCTGAGAATTCGGAGGGCGAGGTGTTAAAAAAGGTATTTGTATAAATAATATAATCTCCATTATTACCGGTTATTTGTAATGTTTTACTACCGTCGGTTTCATCTGTTATGGTATAATTAAAAGCTTGTGTAATGTTGGTGCTAAAAATAGAAACATAATCCTGCATAAAATCTATCAAGGGAGCAGTACAACCGCTTGTTGTTTGAAAAGGACTAAAGTCTGTAAAATCAAAACTATTGCTACCGTTGTAATTTACATGACCCGAAAAACCAATAGAACAATTATTTTCAATCCAACTCACACTATTTTGAGATCCTACTATACCACTTGTTGTTGAAAAAAAGAAAATATCTGCATAAGGAAAATCAACAGGATGATTTGGTATGTTTGTAGTATTTCCATTTATCGTAATACTTTCTATAAACCATTTTTCGGCTTGTAAGTCTGGATGTTGTGCAAACCCAATCAAGCAAAAAAATAAAACAGTTATCAAAAATATTTTTTTCATAACATTTAATTTTTAATTAGCGATTTAGATGATTGTACTTCCCCATCACAGACTAATGTAACAGTATAGATACCGAGTTGATAAGAAGAAACATCAATTATCTCGTCTTCTTCCGTCAATTCAGTATATTCAACTTCTTCTAGTGTGGCTATTTCGTTTAAATAACTACTATTGTTTGACTTTACTTTGTATACTCTTTGTAAAATTTCTGTTTGAGCAGTTGGAAATGCTTTTTCAAAATAATAAACCTGTTTATCACTAAAGAAAACTGTTAGGTTATTATTTTTAAAAACTAATGATAAGGTGCTATTATTATTCATCGTTTTTTGTATTGGCTCTAAAGAATATCCTTGCTTAAAAGCAATATAATAATTTTGAGCAAAACCACTAAAAAACAAGAAGATAATTTTTAAAGTTGTTTAAAAAGCACTTTATTTATGAGGGGGAGCAAACAAATTAATAACCTTGTTTCACATAAATATTTTGTTCTATTGGGAGCAAGTTAATTATAAATAGTGAAAAATCAAAATTACGTCCTTTGTTGTTTACAGTTATTTGTAAGGAATCTTGGGTTTGTAAAGAGAAAAAAAATCACTTTATTTTCCTTACTTTTGCTAAAATAAAACACCAACGATGAGTAAAGTAGCCGTAATTATGGGCAGTACCAGTGACTTACCCGTTATGCAAGAAGCCATAGATGTTTTAAAAGGATTTGATATAGAAGTAGAGACAGACATTGTTTCGGCACATCGAACCCCCGAAAAACTATTCGATTTTAGTAAAAATGCCCATAAAAAGGGAATTAAAGTTATTATAGCGGGTGCCGGAGGTGCGGCGCATCTTCCCGGAATGGTAGCGTCGCTTTCGCCGCTTCCGGTTATTGGTGTTCCGGTTAAATCAAGAAACTCAATAGACGGGTGGGATTCTATTCTCTCTATCTTACAAATGCCCGGCGGAGTGCCGGTTGCAACCGTTGCCCTTAACGGAGCCAAAAATGCAGGAATTCTGGCAGCACAGATTATAGGCGCTTTCGATACGCGTGTTTTGGATAAAATTGTTTTTTACAAAGAAAGTTTAAAATTAAAAGTAGAAGAAGGAGCAAAAAAATTGAAATAAACAATACGCTTTTTCGACTCACTCCATTATTTGAATAACCTTTTTCGGTAAACTTACTAAATGTCCTTTTCTATGAATCAAAATCCCCTACTGCAATCCTTTAATACCGCACCGTTTTCAAAAATAAAAAACCACCATTTTTTACCGGCTATCAAGCAATTGATTGAAGAAACAAAAGCTGAAATTGATACAATTGCGGATAATCCCGTTGCACCCGATTTTAAAAATACTATCGAAGCGTTAGAATATACCGGCGAACAACTCAATCGGGTAACCGGTATTTTCTTTAACCTAAACAGTGCCGAAACCAATGATGAAATGCAACAAATTGCGCAACAAATATCACCGCTACTTTCGGAGTTTAAAAACGATTTGTTGCTCAATCAAAAACTTTTTAAAAGAATAAAAGAAGTTTATCAAAATAAAGACAATTTTAATTTAAACACCGAGCAAAATCAACTACTCGATAAGCAGTTTAAAAACTTTTCGCGAAACGGCGCCAATCTTTCTGAAAAAGACAAAGAAAAGTTGCGAAAAATCGATACGCAATTAGCACAATTATCGCTTAAATTTGGCGAAAACGTATTGGCAGAAACCAATGCTTTTCAGCTTCATATTACCGATAAAGAAGCACTTTCCGGTTTGCCCGAAAGTGTGGTGGAAATGGCTGCGCAAACTGCTAAAGAAAACAATAAAAAAGGGTGGATTTTTACGTTAGATTATCCCAGTTATGTTCCGTTTGTAACCTATGCAAACAACAGAGAACTTCGTAAAAAAATGAGTATTGCATATGGAGCGAGAGCTTTTAAGAATGATGCCTTCGATAACCAAGAAATAGTATTAAAAATAGTTAATTTACGTCACCAACGCGCACAACTTTTAGGGTATCCGTCACACGCTCATTTTGTGTTGGAAGAACGAATGGCAAAATCGCCCGAAAATGTTGTTGAATTTTTAAATCAACTTCTCGAAAAAGCAAAACCTGCAGCCGAAAAAGAATTTTATGAGTTAGAAAATTTTGCCAAAAAAACAGATGCAATAAATCAACTTCAAAAATGGGACGGAGCCTATTATGCCGAAAAACTAAAGAAACAACGCTTTAATTTAGACGAAGAAAAATTAAAACCGTATTTTAAATTAGAAAACGTTATTAATGGCGTTTTTACCGTTGCAAATAAATTATACGACCTTACTTTTACCGAAGTGTCTAACATAGATACCTACCATCCCGATGTAAAAACTTATCGAGTAACGCAAGGAAATAATGAGTTGGTTGCCATACTGTATGCAGATTTTCATCCCAGACCCGGAAAAAGAGGAGGAGCGTGGATGACTTCCTATAAACCGCAACAAATAAAAAACGGCAAAAATGAACGCCCGCACGTTTCTATTGTTTGTAATTTTACAAAACCAACCCCGACCAAACCTTCACTATTAACCTTTAATGAAGTTACCACACTTTTTCACGAATTTGGACACGCACTTCACGGAATGTTGGCAAACACCACTTATGCATCACTTTCGGGAACTAGTGTATTTTGGGATTTTGTAGAACTTCCCAGTCAAATTTTTGAAAATTGGTGTTATGAAAAAGAAGCCCTTGAGTTATTTGCTAAACATTACAAAACAGGAGAAGTAATCCCTATGGAATTGGTTGAAAAAATAAAACAAACATCCAATTTTCACGAAGGAATGAAAACACTACGCCAACTTAGCTTTGCAATTTTAGACTTGGCTTGGCACAGCAAAGACCCTTCAAATAGTAACGATGTAAAAAGCTATGAAAAGCAAGCCTTTTCTTCAACCCGATTATTTCCAGATGTAAAAGAAAACTGTATGAGTACTTCCTTTTCGCATATTTTTCAAGGAGGATATTCGGCAGGATATTACAGTTATAAATGGGCAGAAGTACTCGATGCCGATGCTTTTGAATATTTTAAAGAAAACGGGATATTTAATAAAACAATTGCTTCAAAATTTAAAGAGAACATACTTTCTAAAGGCGGAACACAAGACCCTATGGAGTTGTATATAAAGTTTAGAGGAAAAAAACCACAACCCGATGCCCTTTTAAAAAGAGCCGGATTGTTAAAACACAACTAAATTCAATGATGAGATTATTTTAGAAAAAAAAATTGTTTTTGGTATTATATAAAGAAAAACATTCCCGCTATATTTTTTCACATAAAAAAATAATTATTGCCCATATTATCGGAACAGCTTCTACCCAAAATGAAGCATAATATTGTGTTTGATTTTTTTTAGAAAAAATAATAAACCCCGAAAGGAGTATAGCGGTTATACTTATTCCAAAATCAAAACATTTGCCGGAAGAAATCATTTTAGTTATCCATAAAACAATCACCAGAAGCAAGACACCAATAAACTTAGTGGTTAAAATCCCCATTCGCTGAGGAAGTGTTCCTAAAGCCAAATCATCATTGGTTAAATCTCGTATTTCAAACGGAAGAGTTAGTGCAATTACAAATAAAAACCGGTGTAAAAATAACAACCAAATTGTCTGGTCTAATACACGGTTTTCTGAAATTGAAGGAAGTAAAACAGTAACCCCTGCCCAAACCAAAGCAACAAAAAACAATTTAAGTCCGGTTATCCCTCGTAAGTTTTTTTGTTTGTAAAGCGGAAAAGCATAAAAAAAAGTAAGTGCAATTAATACACACAGAAGAAGATAGGTGTTTTTAGAAAGAAACAATGCAAAATAAATTGTAGCCAAACCACAAACTATCGAAAATATCCGAATCAAACGTAATGATTTGGATAGCCTAAAATGGTTAAGACCGGAGATTGCGGAATATTTAATAAAATTGTATCCGCTCACCGAAGCAAAAAAAACAAAAGCCAATAAATACGTGTTGATGTCTATGCGTAATTCTTTGCTACTAATCCAAACCAATGAAGCAACAGCCAGTGCCACATGAACACTTACTTGAATATAAAAACTGAATATTTTTTTTAAAATCCTCACAAAGCAAATTTACTACCTAAATTTCAGAATATTGTTTTTTTGATTGCTTTTTAAAAACACTATAAAATTGAAAAAATATAGAAAAGAAATGACATTATATATGTTAAATTATAAAGATAAATTACGCTTGTTTTTATCAAAAATTGTAGCTTTGTTACCTAATTTTTAACCCGATAAAAATGAATACAGACTCTTTTGTTCTTAGACATATAGGACCTCGAAAAAAAGACCTTCCAATGATGCTTCAAACCATTGGAGTTGACTCTTTGGAAACTTTGATAAACCAAACCATACCGGACGATATAAGATTACAAGATTCTCTCGATTTACCTCCGGCAATGACAGAGCAAGAATACCTGGAGCATATTCATTCATTATCTTTAAAAAACAAACAGTATAAAACGTATATCGGGTTAGGATACCACCAAGCTGTTTTACCTCCGGTAATTCAACGTAATATTTTAGAAAATCCGGGTTGGTACACCGCTTACACGCCGTATCAAGCCGAAATTGCTCAAGGACGACTCGAAGCCTTGCTTAATTTTCAAACCGTGGTAAGCGACCTAACCGGAATGGAGCTTGCCAATGCCTCGCTACTCGATGAAGCAACTGCAGCAGCCGAAGCTATGATTATGCTCTTTAATAGTAGAGAAAGAGCTCAAAAAAAGGAAGGTGTAAACAAGTTTTTTGTTTCGGAAGAAGTATTGCCACAAACCCTTGCCGTATTGCAAACCCGTGCTACACCTCTGGGAATTGAATTGGTTGTTGGAAATCACACCCAATTTGATTTTTCATCTCAATACTATGGAGCCCTCCTTCAATATCCCGCAAGTTCAGGTAAAATTTATGATTATTCTTCCTTTGTGCAGCAAGCACATCAAGCACAAATAAAAGTTGCCGTTGCAGCAGATATTTTGAGTTTAGTACTATTAGAAGCTCCCGGAAAATGGGATGCGGATGTCGTGGTAGGAAGCACTCAACGTTTCGGAATTCCTTTAGGTTACGGAGGTCCACACGCTGCCTACTTTGCAACTCGTGAAGATTATAAAAGACACATTCCCGGACGCATCATAGGAGTAACTAAAGATGTAGATGGTAACTCGGCATTGCGAATGGCTTTACAAACCCGAGAGCAACATATTAAACGTGATAAAGCAACGTCTAACATTTGTACCGCACAAGTTTTATTGGCTGTAATGGCAGGAATGTATGCTGTTTATCACGGACCGGACGGATTGCGACACATTGCCGATAAGGTGCATCAAAGTACTGTAACATTGGCTTCCGAAATTAAAAAATTAGGCTATCAATTGGTTCATGAATCTTTTTTTGATACCATTCAAATAAAAGCCGATGTTTCAGATATTAAGCCTATAGCAGAAAAACACAACATAAATTTTTATTACCCCAATAAAGAAACCGTACAACTTTCGTTAAACGAAACCACCACTCTTTCCGATTTAAATAACGTTATTGCTGTTTTTGCCGAAGCGGTAAATCAACAACCTGAAAAAATTAACAGGTTGTTAGATAATTCGCATATTCCGGATAAATTAAAACGAAAATCCGAGTTTATGACGCATGAAGTTTTTAATTCGTATCACAGCGAAACCGAAATGATGCGTTATATTAAAAAACTTGAGCGTAAAGATTTATCCTTAAACCATTCTATGATTTCGTTAGGCTCTTGTACTATGAAACTCAATGCAGCTTCCGAAATGCTTCCGTTAAGCAATCCCAATTGGGGAAACATTCATCCGTTTGTACCGGCAGAGCAAGCTCAAGGATATCATGAAGTGTTGTCGGCTTTAGAAAAACAACTCAGTACCATCACCGGATTTGCAGCCACATCATTGCAGCCCAACTCCGGTGCGCAAGGAGAGTACGCCGGATTAATGATTATTAGAGCATATCACGAGTTCAGAGGCGAAGCGCATAGAAACGTATGTATTATTCCTTCTTCGGCACACGGAACCAATCCCGCAAGTGCCGTTATGGCAGGAATGAAAGTAATTGTTACCAAAGCCACTCCCGAAGGTAACATAGATGTAGAAGACCTTCGTCAAAAAGCCGAACAGTACAAAGAAAACCTTGCCGCATTAATGGTTACTTATCCATCTACACACGGTGTGTATGAATCGGCAATCAAAGAAATAACCGAAATAATACACCAAAACGGCGGGCAAGTTTATATGGACGGAGCCAATATGAATGCACAAGTCGGACTTACCAATCCCGCTACCATTGGCGCAGACGTTTGTCATCTTAACCTGCACAAAACCTTTGCCATTCCGCACGGAGGTGGTGGTCCCGGAGTTGGTCCCATTTGCGTAGCAAAACAATTAGTACCTTTTTTACCATCCAATCCCATTATAAAGACAGGAGGCGATAAAGCCATTCCGGCAGTTTCGGCAGCACCCTTCGGCAGTGCTTTGGTATGTTTGATTTCGTATGGATACATCTGTATGTTAGGAGCCGAAGGATTAACACAAGCAACCAAATACGCTATACTAAATGCCAATTATTTAAAAGAAAAACTACACGGACATTTCGAAGTGTTGTACTCCGGAGAAAACGGAAGATGCGCTCACGAAATGATTGTAGATTGCCGTTCCTTTAAAGAAAATGGAATAGAAGTTTTAGATATTGCAAAAAGATTGATGGATTACGGATATCACGCACCAACCGTATCATTTCCCGTAGCCGGAACCTTAATGATTGAACCAACCGAAAGCGAAAGTAAACAAGAACTGGATCGCTTCTGTGATGCAATGATTTCAATAAGAAAAGAAATTGAAAATGCAATAAAAGAAGATACAAATAACACATTGAAAAATGCACCACATACCCTACAGATGGTAACAAATGACGAATGGAACCTGCCTTATAGTAGAAAAAAAGCTGCTTTTCCGTTACCGTACTTGTATGAAAATAAACTTTGGGCTTCGGTTCGTAGAGTTGACGATGCCTACGGAGATCGAAATTTAATGTGCACATGCGAACCTTTAGAACACTATGCCGAAGAATAGGTATAATTTTTTAAATAAAATAGAAATAGCACGTTAAGTTTTTTATATTTGTGAACCTACAATATAAACCAATGAAAGAATTACTCGCCAAGTACGAAAACAAACCACCCGAAATAGTTTTCAACTGGAAAGATCCCGAAACCGAAGCCGAAGGATGGGTAGTAATTAATTCTCTCAGAGGAGGTGCTGCCGGAGGCGGAACTCGAATGAGAAAGGGTTTGGATATGAATGAAGTACTCTCACTAGCCAAAACTATGGAAGTGAAATTTACCGTTTCGGGACCTGCCATCGGCGGAGCTAAGTCGGGTATTAATTTTGATCCGGCTGACCCGCGTAAAAAAGGCGTTCTAGAACGTTGGTATAAAGCAGTTGCTCCGTTGTTAAAATATTATTACGGTACAGGTGGCGACCTAAATGTAGATGAAATTCACGAAGTAATCCCCATTACCGAACAAAGTGGCGTTTGGCACCCGCAAGAAGGTGTATTTAACGGGCATTTTTCTCCTACCGAAGCAGATAAAATTAACCGGATAGGTCAATTAAGACAAGGTGTAATCAAAGTAATTGAAAATCCGGCATATTCGCCTGATATTTCTCATAAATATACCGTTGCCGATATGATTACGGGTTATGGTGTAGCCATTGCCGTAAAACATTATTATACTATTTATGGAGGCGATTTAAAAGGAAAAAGAGCAGTAGTACAAGGGTTTGGAAATGTCGGGTCTTCTGCAGCGTACTATTTATCACAAATGGGCGCAAAGATTGTAGGAATTATCGATAGAGTTGGTGGAGTAATCAATGAAGAAGGCTTTTCGTTTGAAGAAATAAAAGATTTTTTTGAAAAGAAAAAAGGAAACACACTTATTGCCGATAATCTCATTCCCTTTGATGAAATGAACAAACGCATTTGGGAGCTTCAAACCGAAATATTTGCACCTTGTGCCGCCTCCAGACTTATTACTCAAGATCAAATTTCAACCTTGATAAATACCGGGTTAGAGGTTATTAGTTGCGGTGCCAACGTGCCGTTTGCTGATAAAGAAATATTCTTCGGTCCTATTATGGAATATACAGACGAACGCGTGAGCCTAATACCTGATTTTATTAGTAATTGCGGTATGGCACGTGTGTTTGCCTATTTTATGGAACGCAAAGTGCAAATGACCGACGAAGCTATTTTTAATGATACATCATTAACCATTAAAAAAGCGTTAGAAAACACCTATAATCATCATCGATCTAAAACCAATATAAGTAAAACGGCTTTTGAAATAGCTCTTTCCCAATTAATCTAAAAAATCAAAATATTTATGGAAGCAATTATCATTTTAATCTTTATTTTAGGGTATCTAGCAATCACTTTAGAACATCCGCTAAAACTAGACAAAACAGTTCCGGCATTAATAATGGCTGCACTAATATGGGCTTTGTTGGCTGTTGGGTTTAAAAGCGGTTGGTTTAATATAATCGATACACACGAAAGTGTTTTTAACTTTCTCACGGGAGGTGAAAAAGCCGAACATGGTTTTGAAAACACTTTACTTCATCATCTGGGAAAAACAGCCGAAATATTAATCTTTTTAATTGGAGCTATGACAATTGTAGAAATTATAGATCTACATAGAGGGTTCGAAATATTAAAAGGAGCCGTAAAAACAAAAAGCAAAAGAAAACTTCTTTGGATTATAGGTGTTCTTGCTTTTTTTCTATCGGCAATAATCGATAATTTAACAGCAACCATTGTTTTGGTTACCCTACTCCGAAAATTAATTCACAAGAAAGAAGACAGACTTTGGTATGTAGCTATGGTTGTAATTGCCGCCAATGCCGGAGGTGCTTGGTCGCCAATTGGAGACGTTACCACCACTATGCTGTGGATAGCCAAAAAAGTAACAGCAGCCGGACTTATAGAATTTGTAGTTCTTCCTTCAATACTTTGTTTTGCACTTCCATTTTTTATCGCCAGTTATATGAAACCATTTAAAGGTACTATTGAAGTAGATACAAAAGAAGATGTAATTGCCGAAAAATTATTAAGTAGCAAAACAATGCTTTTTCTTGGTTTGGGAATGATAGTTTCAGTACCCGTTTTTAAAACCGTTACCCATTTACCTCCGTATGTAGGAATGATGTTGGCTTTGGGCGTAGTATGGTTGGTTTCAGAGTACATTCATCCTGAAGAAGATTTTTCGTCAGAAAGAAGACATTTGTATTCTGCACACAAAGCACTCTCCCGTATAGAAATTTCTAGCATCTTATTCTTCTTAGGAATACTAATGGCAGTAGCCGGACTGGAATCATTGGTGTACGGAACCATAAACGGTACGGAAATGGGAACTTTACGATATTTGGCAGAAGTGTTGCAAAAAGCTATTCCAAATCAAGATATTGTGGTAATTTTCTTAGGAATCCTCTCAGCAATAATAGATAACGTACCCTTAGTAGCAGCCTCTATGGGTATGTATGATGCACCCATAGATGCCGTTTTATGGCATTTTATTGCATACTCTGCCGGAACAGGTGGAAGTATGTTAATAATTGGATCTGCAGCCGGTGTTGCCGCAATGGGTATGGAAAAAATAGACTTTATTTGGTACCTAAAAAAAATAACATGGCTTGCATTTATAGGCTTTATAGCAGGTGCAGGCCTCTTTTTGTTTATTGAAAGAGTGCTATTTCATCACGTATAACAATTTATTTTTTTAAATATCGTTAGTCATACTAAACAAATTTCACTATGCTTAACCTATTAATCCAGGAAAAGGTAAATACAACCCAAGATCTAGACCCTGAAGTACAAGAAAAAACAATATCTGTTATGGAACTCCTCTTTAGCGGAGGACTAGCCGGACAAATAATTATAGGAGTACTCTTTATTCTACTCTTTGTGGCTCTTTATATCTATTTCGAACGACTTTTTGCTATAAAAGCGGCAACCGGAGTCGATAAAAATTTTATGAATCAAATCAGAGAACACATCGCCGGCGGAAATCTCCAAGCAGCAAAAGTACTTTGTGCTCAAAAAAACACTCCCGTTGCGCGTCTTACCGAAAAAGGCATTTCGCGTATCGGAAGCCCTTTAGAAGACATTAATACCGCAATCGAAAATGCCGGAAGACTTGAAGTATATAACCTCGAAAAAAATGTAAGTGTACTGGCAACTATTGCCGGTGCTGCACCTATGATAGGATTCTTAGGAACCGTAATTGGTATGGTTTTAGCATTTCACCAACTGGCAACCAGTAGCGGACAAGCAGAAATGGGAAGCCTTGCCGAAGGAATTTATACCGCTATGACCACTACCGTTGCCGGACTTATTGTAGGAATTATTGCTTATATGGGATACAACCATTTGGTCGTAAAAACCGATAAAGTAGTACACCAAATGGAAGCAACCGCAGTAGATTTTCTAGACCTGTTAAACGAACCCGCTTAATATGAATTTGAGAGGACGAAATAAAGTAAGTGCCGAGTTTAGCATGAGCTCCATGACAGACATCGTATTTCTGTTACTGGTTTTTTTCTTGCTTACTTCCCCGGCGATCACACCCGATGCTCTCGATCTTATTTTACCCAAGGCAAAAGGAAAAAGCACCAATCAACAAAAAGCATCGGTGAGTATTACCAAAGACGGAGCCTTTTACGTAAATAAAGAACGAGTGAGCGAGTACAGTATCGAAAAAGAACTCAAAAAAATATTAGCAAACCAAGACAAGCCCACCATTATTCTTAGAGCCGAAGAAGGCGTACCCATAGAAGATGCCGTGAAAGTCATGGATATTGCCAATAAAAATAATTATAAAATAGTTTTAGCTGTACGACCTAATTAATTTTTGGGCGTTTCTCCCGACACCTTAAAGGTCGTCGGGAGTCGGGCTTTCACTACTACATGGTAGTTTTGTTCAATCCCTAACGCAAACACAAATGAACCTCTTAGACACCAAATACAAACGAAAAAGTATGAAAATAACCGTAACCATTAACGTGTTATTAATACTCTTACTATTTCTATTTGGCTTTACTTATTTAGACCCACCTCCGGAGAACGGAATTGCTGTAAATTTTGGAACTATGGATACCGGAACGGGAAACAAGCAACCTCGAGAGGAAGTAAAAACCGCACCAAAACAAACTAAAACTACCCCGCAAACCACAACAAAAACCCAAATTAAAGAAGAGGTAGTAACTCAAAATAACGAAGACGCTCCGGTAATTAAAAAAGAAAAGAAAAAAGAAGTTTCTAAAACAGAAACTAAAAAAGAGGAAAAACCTAAAAAAGAAGAAAAACAACCCGATCCCAAACCCAATAAATCTACTACAGATGCTTTAAATAGTATTTTAAACGGACCCAAAAATAACGGAACAGCAAAAGAAGGCGAAGGAAACGATAAAACCGGAGGTGACAAAGGCAACCCTAACGGCGACCCCAATGCAAAAAGCTATTACGGAACAGGGAAAGGATTAGACGGTGACGGGAATTACTTGTTAGGTGGACGAAAAGCACTAAGCAAAAAGAAATTTATTCAAGAATGCAACGAAGCAGGAACCGTTGTGGTAAGCATAGAAGTAGATAGAAACGGAAAAGTAATAAATGCAAGAGCAGGTGTACGAGGAACTACCAATAACTCACCATGTTTATTAGAACCTGCAAAAAGAGCAGCATTAGCTACAAAATTTAATAAAGACCCCAACGCACCTGCCAAGCAAATTGGAAAGATAATTTATCGTTTTAGTGTATCTAAATAAATTTTGAACCATTAATTATTCAGAAACATTACAATGGATGTACGAGCAACTTCCTATGTATCAACGCATAGGGAAAGCAGCCTATAAAGTAGATTTGTCTAATACTCAAAAACTTGTAAAGCATCTAGGCGAACCGCAAAGAAAGTTTAGGTCGATACACGTTGCCGGAACCAATGGCAAGGGTTCCACCAGCCATATGTTGGCTTCTGTTTTGCAAGAATCGGGTTACAATGTAGGGCTTTATACCTCGCCACATCTTAAAGATTATCGAGAGCGAATTAAAATTAACGGAAAACCCATTTCAAAAAAATATGTTTCGAGTTTTATCACGCAACATAAACCTTTTTTTAAAACTAACCACTTGTCTTTTTTTGAAATGACCGTAGGTTTGGCTTTCGATTATTTCAGAAAAGAAAAAGTAGATATCGCCATTATTGAAGTAGGACTTGGCGGAAGATTAGACAGTACCAATGTTATCATTCCCGAGGTTTCGGTAATTACCAATATCGGATTAGATCACACCCGGTTTTTAGGAAATACAATTAAAGAAATAGCGTTTGAAAAAGCCGGAATCATTAAACCGAAAATACCGGTGGTAATTGGTGAAACCACTCCCGAAACAAAACCGGTTTTTATTAAAAAAGCAATTAATGAAAAAAGCCCTATTGTTTTTGTTGAAAATGAAAAACCATCACATTTTAAAACCGATTTGCTTGGTACCTATCAACAAAAAAATGTAAAAACAGCCATAACAGTTTTTAAAATATTACAAGAAAAAAAATGGAAAATATCTGAAGAAAACATAAAAAACGGATTGTTAAGCGTGGTAATAAATACCGGATTACAAGGAAGATGGCAACTATTAAAAAAATCTCCCAAAGTCATTTGCGATACGGCACACAATCCCCACGGATTAATACCGGTGATGCAACAATTACAAAGCGAAAATTACAAGCAATTACACATTGTCTTAGGAGTGGTAAACGATAAAAATTTAGAAACCATCCTGCCTTTGTTCCCGAAAAATGCCAAATATTATTTTTGTAAACCCGATATTGCAAGAGGATTATTGGCAAAAGTTTTAAAAAACGAAGCCAAAAAATTTGGCTTACAGGGTAGCGATTACACTTCTGTAAAAAAAGCCTATCAAGCTGCTTTACAACAAGCAAATATCAAAGATGTAATTTATATAGGAGGTAGCACCTTTGTAGTAGCCGAAGTTTTGTAATTTTTTTAACGAATAGTTTGTGAAGAATAAAAACTAACTTATATTTGCATCCGCTAACAGCGAGGGCGCATAGCTCAGTTGGTTCAGAGCACTTGGTTTACACCCAAGGGGTCGGGGGTTCGAATCCCTCTGCGCCCACTAAAATTAACTCCCGATACAAAATTGTGCCGGGAGTTTTTTACTATGGAATATTACGTTTATATATTGTATTCAGAGAAGTTAGACAAGTTTTATGTTGGACATACTAAGAATGTAGAAAAGCGTTTAATCAAGCACAAACAAACCCGGAAAGGATTTACTTCGAGAGCAAAAGATTGGATTGTTGTGTATCAAGAAGAATACAAAACAAAAACGGAAGCCTATGCACGAGAGCGAGAAATAAAAAATTGGAAGAGTAGAAAGAAGATTGTCTCATTGATAGAAAACAAATAAAAAAGGTTCAGAGCATCCCGATTTATCGGGAGGGTCGGGGGTCTGCCGATGTGGGCAGATAAATTCGAATCCCTCTGCGCCCACTAAAATTAACTCCCGATACAAAATTGTGCCGGGAGTTTTTTACTATGGAATATTACGTTTATATATTGTATTCAGAGAAGTTAGACAAGTTTTATGTTGGTTATGCTGAAGT
>JALWKK010000076.1 GCA_027081505.1 Flavobacteriaceae bacterium | reverse complement strand
AATAATAAACACGCATTATGCATACAAAAACGAAGTAAATTATATGAATCTGCTATGAGAAAAGAGGAAAATGCGGGAAACCTCGACTTAGAAATGCCCCAAATTTGCCTGTTTCAAAATACACAAATTTGTTGGCAGTACTTAGTCGTTTAAAAATCCGTGAATTTTTCGGGTTAACTATTTAATTCGTTGGCTAAGAAGCCGTAAAACGTAGTGGTTATAAAAAATAAAATACTAATAACCAGAGAATAGCTTATAATTAAGAAAATAACCGGAACCGAAAACAAAATATATAACAGAGGTAACAATACGCCAAACAAAACCAACAAGATAAATAAAACATAGATATACTTCATTACAGAAGTAAAACCTGTATTTGCCTTGTGATATAATTGAAATAATTGAGGTATAATATCTTTAGTTAAGTAATCACCCAATTTCGACAAAAAAACTTCATTAAAAGAGGAGTCATCAAAATGTTCTCTATCTATTTCTAAAGCTATCTTCATTATTTTTTCTTGATTTATTTCAGTAACTTGAGTTAAATCCAACATTTCTTTAAACACTGCATATTTATATCCGAAATAATACATTAATCCGGAACCGCATTTATGTTCTATCCACTTTAAAACAATGTCCTTACCATAAACGTTCGGAAAGGTAATTTTTCGAGGTAATCTTCGCTCTTTAGATCGTGTCATTAACAACGATTTTAACTCTAAATATAATGTTTCTGTATCTCCGTAGTGATTGTTCTCTTGTAAAAAATCTATTGCTAACTTAGAACGCCCTTTATAAAACTCTTTAACATCAAAATAAGATAAACCGGAAAACTCGTGGTCTATATACTCTTTAAGTCCTTGCATCCAAATACGAGATTTTAGCAGTATCTCAACAATTCGTCGCACGTTGTGCATTTTTTGGGTTACCGTTTCGAGATTATTAATTACCGAAGATTTCCTATTTTTAATCGTTAAAGTAGAAAACACTAAATACATCATTAAAAAAACAGCTAGAAAACCGCTAATGGTCATAAACGTAGTAGAAATACGTTCCAATACAGCTATAAAATCGGGATTATTTGATGTCTTATCCAACAAAACAATAGTTAACCCAATACACAAAAAACCACTTAAAACAAATGGAATAAGGGTATATAAATCCTTAAAAAGTGACTTATCTTTCATTGTGATTCTCGAGTTATCTTATTAATCGAAGTATTAACTATGTTTTTTGGAAAAGCAAAAATAAGTTTTTTTTGCTCTATTTGTAGTAAATTACTTACATTTCGACGAAATGTAAAATTTTGTCGGCTAAGTACTTAAGTCTAAAGAAAAGTTTAAAAAAAGGGATGTATTCTCTATTGAAAAAGAGCGTATTATCGGTTATTTTGTTTATATAAACTCCTAATAATTCCATCCGACAATCCGATTTTAGGCACAAAAACATCTTTTGCTCCACTCCATTTCATGGCAGAAAGGTAAATTTTTAATGCCGGTTCAATAACATCTGCCCTATCCGGATTCATATTTAACTGTTCGATACGCTCTTCATACGAAAGGGATTTAATTTTTTCGTAATACGAGACTAAATAAAAGTAATTTAGCGGTTCTCCTATTTTTTTTCCACTGGCTTTATAGGTGCTGTTTATATTTCCGCCCGAACCCAATAAGCAAACTTCCTCATAGGACTTGGTAGATTCTTGTATCCATTTTTTTACTTCATTCCACACATCTTCTGTTACCAATCCGTTAAGAATTCGTACCGTCCCCAACTTAAAAGATTGGGAAGCTACTTTTGTACCTTGTGCAATAACGGTAAACTCGGTACTTCCGCCTCCTACATCAACATATAAATAGACCTTGTTATTTTTTATATAATCTCTAATATTTGTAGAAGCAATAATTGCAGCTTCTTCTTTACCATCTATTATTCTAATTGTAATTCCCGATTTTTTCTTTAGCTTTTTTGCTATTTTTTTCCCGTTTTCGGCTTCTCGCATTGCCGAAGTTGCACAAGCCATATAAGCTTCAACTTGATGCACTTTCATTAATTTTTTAAATGCTTTTAACGCCATTTTCATGCGTTTGTAGTTTTCTTTAGAAATTTTTCCGCCTACAAAAACATCGGTTCCTAACCGGATAGGAACACGAACCAAAGATGTTTTCTTAAATTTAGGCTGTGATCCTTTTGACGATATGGCTGTAGCAATTAAAAGACGGATGGCATTGGAGCCAATATCAATCGCAGCATATTTTTTTACAGATAACACGTATTGCTTTATTTTTTAAGTTGTTTTGGAAAAACAGTTAGTTTTGTTTCCCCATTTGTAATTTTATTCCAGTTATTTTCTTTAAACGAAATTGCAACAAATCCACACGTAGGGACATTGTCTATATACTTATTTCCTAGCATGTTTACGATAGAGGTAAAAGCATGATTGTGCCCAACCAGCATAACCACATCTTTTTTGTTGTCAATGGTTTGAATAAATTTCATTACATCTTGTCCGCTAAAATCATACAGCTCTTGGTGTAGAGAAAAATGGTCTTTTTTTAGCTGAAAAGCTTTCCTAAAATATTTTGCTGTAGATTTTGCGCGTGTTGCATTACTGGAAAAAATATGCATAGGAGCCGGTAGTTTGGTCTTAACATATTCTGAAACTAATTTTGCATCGTTTCTTCCGCGTTTTTTTAACGGACGTCTATGGTCCGGTAAATCGTGTTTCCAAGAAGATTTAGCGTGTCTGAGTAGGTATAGGGTTTTCATATCTTGTGTTAAGGTGCTAGTCGTTGTATTTTCCAATCTAATCCTTCTAAAGTGTAAAGAATTCTGTCGTGTAAACGATTAGGTCTTCCCTGCCAAAATTCAATCGAAATTGGCTTTACAAGGTATCCTCCCCAGTTTTCCGGTTTGGGAATGGGTTTATTCTTAAACATTTCTTCAGCTTCTTTTAACTTATTTTCCAGTGCTTCTCTACTGTCAATTATTTGACTTTGTTGCGAAACCCAAGCACCTAATTGACTTCCTCTCGGGCGTGTACTAAAGTAATTGACCGAATCTGCTTCAACAGTTTTTTGGGCTATTCCTTTAATAATAACTTGTCGTTCTAATGCAGCCCAAAAAAAGGATAATGAAACTTTCGGATACGCTTCTACAGACCTGCCTTTTTCACTATCGTAATTGGTGTAAAAATAAAACCCGAATTCGTCATACTTTTTTAATAGGACGACTCTTCCTTTAGGATAGCCATCTAATCCCAAAGTGGTTAATGTCATTGCATTGGGTTCGGTTTGGGTATCGCTTTCTTTGGCTTCATAAAACCAAGTTCTAAATTGTTGCATAGGATTTGGGTCTATATCCTGCTCCAATAAAGTTCCTTTTTTATAGGTTTTTCGGTAATTATGAAGGTTTTCTTCCATACTTTTCATTTGAATTGCAAGGTACTATTTTACAAGAAAAAAATTGTTTTTTACAACAAAAAATTAGAAAATAAATTCCTTTCCTTCTTTTGCCAACAAGACATTCTTAAACACTTCTTGTGCCTCTTTTTCAAATTGTTTTACATCACCGTAACGAGTCGAAAAATGCCCCAAAATAAGTGCTTCTACTTGGGCTTGAGATGCTATTTGTGCAGCTTGCCGTGCTGTGCTGTGTTTGGTGTTTTTACATAAATGCTTGTGCGCTTCCAAAAACGTACTCTCGTGATACAGGGCGGTACTGTTTTTTATTTGTGAAACAATTTCGGGGTAAAACTCGGTATCGCTGCAATATGCATAAGATTTAGGAGGATGTGGCGGAAATGACACGCTTTCGTTTTTTATAACAACTCCTTTCTTATTTGTTACATCCATTCCTTTTTTTATATTTTGAAAATAACAAGTCTCTATTTTATGCTTTCGAGCTGCTTCAATATTAAGAATTCGTTCGCCTTCTTTTTCTCTAAATAGAAACCCGTTGGTATAAATCCTATGATTTAAAGGAATGGTAGTTACGGTAACCTTTTCATCTTCAAAAATAAGTGCAGGTGTCGTATGTTCCAACTCGTGAAAAAGCAAAGGAAAATTGGTATAAGAATTGCCCAACTTCAGTAACAATAAAACTGCTTCTTTAATGCCTTTGGGTCCGTAAATATGCAATTCGGTACTTCTCCCCAACAACCTAAACGTAGAAATCAATCCGGGTAAACCAAAAAAATGATCGCCATGCAAATGCGAAATAAATATATGCTTGATACGCGCAAATTTTATTTTGTTTTTTCTCAATTGAAGCTGTGTGCCTTCTCCACAATCTATTAAAAACAATCGGTTTTGTATGTCCAACACCTGTGCAGATGGATTTGCATTAACTAAGGGTGTTCCCGAATGGCAACCTAAAATGGTAAGCTTCATATTAGTTTTTTAGATAGTACCTGTTAATAATTTCATCTACGCTTTTAATAGTTTTTTTTGTCCATTGAAAAACAATTTCGTTCTGTTCGGTTTCAGACAATTGCCAATTAATGTTTGAGTTTTTAAGCTTTTCTACTAACGTTTGTAAAATAATTGCCACCGAAACCGAAATGTTTAAACTCTCTGTAAATCCATACATTGGGATGGTTAAAAATCCATCTGCTTCTTCAATAACCGTATTGCTTAATCCTTCGCTTTCTTTCCCAAAGAAAAATGCCGCCGGTGTGCTAATATCAAAATCCTGTAATTTATTGGCTTTGTGATGAGGTGTGGTAGCAATGATTTTATATCCTTTTTCTTTTAAATGTTTAACACAATCTTTTATTTTAGAATATCTGTGTAAACTCACCCATTTTTGTGCGCCCATAGCAATTTCTTTATCAATTCGTTTACCGAGATTTTCTTCAACAATATGTAAATCTTGAATCCCGAAAACATCACAAGTGCGCATCACTGCACTGGTGTTGTGAAGTTGGTACACATCTTCGGTAACCACCGTAAAATAACGGGTACGATTTTTAACAATCTCATTAAAAAGATTTTTTCGTCTTTCGGTTAAATACGATTGTAGGTAATTAAAAAGTTGAGTGTCCAATGTTTTTTGTTAACTTTACTCGTGCAAAATACAAATTTTACTTAAATGAATATAACTGTTCTTACCGGTGCCGGAATAAGTGCAGAAAGTGGCATTAAAACTTTTAGAGACAGCAACGGTCTTTGGGAAAACCATGATATAATGGAGGTAGCTTCACCGCAAGGATGGCAAAAAAATCCCGAATTGGTTTTAGATTTTTACAACCAGCGCAGAAAACAGCTTCATCAAGTTCATCCTAATAAAGCACATCTGGATTTGGCTCTGTTACAACAAAAACACAATGTGCAAATCATTACTCAAAATGTAGATGACCTTCATGAACGTGCCGGAAGCAGTAACGTATTACATCTTCACGGCGAATTATTTAAAGCCCGAAGCACCGGAAATCCAAATTATATCGTTTCTTGGAAAAAAGACTTAAATCCGGGTGATACTTGCCCTGATGGTTATCAGCTTCGCCCACATATTGTTTGGTTTGGTGAAGCCGTACCTATGATGGACAACGCTATAAAAATTGTTGAAAACACAGACATTCTCTTAATTGTGGGTACTTCTTTACAAGTGTATCCGGCAGCCGGATTAATGCAATATGCTCCCTTTCGATCAAAAATATATTACATAGACCCTAATCCTGCTATTGAGTCTACAAAAAATATTAAGGTAATTAATGAAAAAGCTTCTACGGGTGTTAAAAAAGCAATTATGGAACTAAACTTATAAAATGCACGATACCAAAAACACGCTTATTAAAATTCTTTCTTTTCATAGAGCCAGCCGAAAAGCTCGCGAAGATGCGGCTAAATGGGTATTACAACATCCTAAATCGATAACAAATTTACTTCAGATTTGCTTTCAAGAAAAAAAAACTCTTTCGCACAAGGCTGCTTGGGTTTTGGAAATAGTTTGTGAAAATAATTTAACGCTATTACAGCCACATAAAACCTGTTTTCTAATAAATATTAAAGGCTTACAAGACGATCAAGCCAACAGACCGTATTCAAAAATATGTTTCTGGCTTGTTAAAGCACATTACAAAACACAAGATTTTTTACTTACTAAAGCAGAAAAACAACTCCTCACCGAAATTTGCTTTGATTGGTTAATTACCAACCAAAAAGTTGCCTGTGAAGTTTTTGCTATGCAATCTTTATTGTTATTGGGCAATGAATTTGAATGGATTTACCCCGAATTAAAAACTATTTTGGAACAAAACATCCCGCACAAAAGCACAGCATACAAATCGAGAGCTTTAAAATGTATTGATGCAATAAAAAATGGGTGACAAATTACTACAAATTATCTAACTGATTTTCGGTCTTATCATCACTAATAGTCCAAAAGAATCCTACAAAAAAGAACTGATCGGCAGCCGGACGTAACGCGCGACGATTATAAACACCGTTACTATTTGGCACATTAGCGTATTGATAACCATTTATATTTTTAAAATTAAACACATTATTAATCGAAAAATATAAAATCTTTTGTTGGCTAATTAAATATGCCCAATTAAAACTAACGTTGTGAAAATCTCTAGTCTTTTCTTGTAAAAATCCTTCCGCATTAGGATTGGTATAACTCCTGCCACTGGCATACTGATAGCTAAAACCCAACTGACTTTTCCATTTGTCTATCCAATATTTTCCTACAACAGATAAATTATGTGTGTTGGCAAAAGGCGGTGTGGCTTCAACAGGATAGTTTTTATACTTTCTTTGGCTATCTAAAAACGAATAACTCACCCAATAATCTACATACTTAATGCTGGTATTATCGCGCCAAAAAACATCTATTCCTTTAGCATAACCATTTCCGGAAGATGAATACTGCGAATTAAACAAAGGAAAAGGTGTATCGAATGTTACCAGATGATTGTACTTTTTATAATAGCCTTCCAACCGAAGTAATCTTCCGTTATCGGAATATTGGTAATTCAATAAAAAATGTTGAGCCTGTTGTGCTTGTAATGCTTCGGTAAATTTTAAAATTTCACTTTCGGGTTGTTGGTAAAAATTTCCGTAAGCAAATGAAACCTGACCGTTCTTTCCGGTTTTATAAGCTGTTGAAATTCTGGGTGAAAAAGTAAATTCTTTAAACAAGTTACTGTACGTTCCGCGCAATCCTATTTTTACGGCAAATTTTCTATTAAATGTTACATCGGTTTCCGAAAAAACAACACTGAGATTATTGTCAAAACCATAGGACACATCAATTTCTTGATTAGAAAAATCTTCTGAAAAACCGGTAATAAATTGTTCTGCCCCAAACGATGTTTTAACACGATTACTAAATCGTTTGCGTAATTTTACTTTTAAATGTGCAGATTTTTCGGTGTTATTAATATCATTAACATCGCTGATAATATCATTCTTTGCCAAGGTATAACTGGCACCTGTAAAAATCTTCCAACTATCGTTTAATCTTCCGCTGTAACAGGTGTTTCCGTAAAGATTTTTGTTGTTCAGTTTAAAATAAATTCCGTTTAAAAAATTAATATCCTCTTGTGTTAAGGCAAAACGGGAAGCATCAAAAGCCACATAGCTTTTAAGCAATCCGTTTTTAAATTTGTGCCTGTAAACCGCTTCTCCCGAAGCAACTTCAAGAGGTTTTTCCCAGTTATTTCTATCGGGAAACATGGCAACATACGGTGCTAAATTTATATAGGAAGCGTTAACACTTAACGAATTGTTCTTCCACTTTTGTGTGTTTCCAACTCCCAGTCCCACACTCATAATCGAAATATTTGTCTTTTCCCGAACAGGCTCATCAATGGTGTTTAACAACAATACCGAAGACAGAGCCTGCCCGTATTCGGCAGAATATCCTCCGGTTGAAAATGTAATTCCGTCAAACAAAAACGGGCTGTATCGTCCACGTGTGGGAATGTTATTAGTTGTGGGCGTGTAGGGTGTAAACACACGTATTCCATCAATAAAAATTTGTGTTTCTCCGGCATCACCGCCTCTAACAAACAAGCGTCCGTCTTCGGCAACGGTGGTAGTTCCGGGAAGCGTTTGCAATGCACCTACAAAATCGCCCAAAGCACTTGCTGTGGTAACCACATCGAGTGGTTTTAAAACAGAAACCTTACTATTATCACTTGCCTCAAACGAACCGGCAGAAATTACTACCGTGTCTAACGAATTTACATCATCCCGTAGCTTAATAATAAGATTATTCATTTCTGAAACATCTTTGGTTAAAAAAACCGTTTCATACGATACAAACGAAACAACCAATGTTTGTACACCGGTTGAAGAAGTTTCAAAAGAGAAACTGCCGTTTTGATTGGTAGAAGCTCCGTCGTACGTGCCTTCTAAATATACATTAGCTCCTTCAATGGGAGTTCCTTTTACTTCGGTTACCACTCCCGAAACAAGGGTTCGGGCTGTCATTAAAAATGACATGAATACACTCAATAAAGTGAGTAAAATAAGTATCTGTAATTGTCTTTTTGAAACGTTCATGTGGTCTGTTTTGTTTATTTAACAAGTCAAAAGTCTTGTATAAATAATTTTCAAACCAAAAAAACTACCTCAAGTGTAAAATATAAATACCGAATTGTAAGAAACCCAAAAAACTTCTATTTTCGGAATACATTTTGCTGTTATACCAAAAGGAATTGTATTTTAGTACAAAATAAATTGGAATATTTTTTTCTGTATCAAGGCGAAAAACACAGTTATAGCCGTAGCTATAACGAGTATTTTTAACGAAGATACAGGTAAAAAGAAACGATTTATTGGACTAATATATAGTTGTTTTTGGTATTATTTAACTATTCACCTTTAAAATCAAACTCATGAAAACAGACACTTACACCAAAGTAATTTTAACCGTTATCGCCTTCGCTCTTACCGTAAATATGCTAAAAGATTTTGATATTTTCCCACAAGCATACGCCAATACAAATAACCCGAAAGTGGAAGCTTCAACCGAATATAAATTGGTTCCGGTTGGTGATTTAGAAACCCTCGATGTTCGCATTGTGGATATTAACACCTACGACGAACTCAATGTAAACATTAAAAGCATCGACTCGTATGACGAAATGAAAGTAAATCTCACCAATATTAATACTTCCGACGAACTCGATGTAAATATTGATGAAATAGGAGGCGGATGGATTTCTAACGGCGGTCCTATTCCTGTAAAAGTTGAATAAGATTAACTATGTTGGTTAGTAAAAAAATAATATCTTTACAGAGAAATAACCCTTTGATTAATCAATGTCTAATATATCAAAATATACCAATAAGATTATTTGTGGCGATAGTGTTGAAATAATGAAATCAATACCTTCTGAAAGTATTGATTTAGTTGTCACCTCTCCTCCTTACAATTTAAAAAACTCAACCGGTAACGGAATGAAAGATGGCAGAGGCGGAAAGTGGGCTAATGCAGCACTTGTAAATGGATATTCTCACCATGACGATTGTATGCCCCATGAAGAATATGTTAAATGGCAACGTAATGCATTAACTGAAATGCTTCGATTAATTAAAGAAGATGGTGCTATATTTTATAATCATAAATGGCGAGTTCAAGGAGGATTACTACAAGACAGAAAAGATATCTTAGATGGATTTCCCGTTAGACAAATCATTATCTGGCAAAGAAATGGAGGCATCAACTTTAATGCAGGTTATTTTTTACCTACCTACGAAGTAATTTATTTAATTGCAAAACCAAAATTTGAATTAGCTGCAAAAGCCAATAAATACGGAGATGTATGGAAAATTGGTCAAGAGTTAAAGAATAATCACCCTGCACCCTTTCCTATTAAATTGATAGATAGAATTATTTCTTCAACCAATGCAGAATTAATATTAGATCCTTTTAATGGTTCAGGGACAACCGCTGTTGTGGCCCAAGAACTTGGAAGAAACTTTATAGGAATTGATATTTCTCCCGAATATTGCAAAATGGCTCAACAAAGACTAGAAAAAAACAAAGTTAGCAGTGAATTAGCTTATAAACGTCAAAAAAGCCTATTCGAATAATGAAAATATTCACAAAAGAAAGTTTGATTTCTCAATTAGAAGACATTGCTAAACAAGGCTTTATTAAAAACCGAAGAAAAGGTAATCAAGGAGGAATAGGAAATACACTTGAAGATTTACTTGGAATAGAAGAAAATAACCTCCCTATCCCAAATGCTTCAGAATGGGAACTTAAAACACAACGTCTGAAAACTACCGCTTTAAATACTTTATTTCACGTTGAACCATCCCCCAGAGCCATAAAGTTTGTTCCTAATATTTTACTTCCTAATTTTGGATGGATGCATAAAGAAGCAGGAAAAAAGTACCCCAAAGATGAAATGACTTTCAGACAGACAATTCATGGGAATTCCCCTAGCGATAGAGGTTTTCAAGTTGTCATCGACAGAAGTGAAGAAAAAGTATTGATTTCTTTTGATGCAAATAAAGTAGCTGAAAAACATTTTGAATGGCTCAAAACTGTAAAAGAAAGACAAGGAAACTTGGATAATCTTAACCCACAACCATATTGGGGCTTTGAAGATTTAAAACATAAAATAGGAAGTAAATTACATAATTGTTTTTTTGTCCAAGCTGAAGTAAAAAGAAAAAATGGTGAAGAAGATTACTGGTACAGAAAAGCGACTATGCTTCAAAAATTAAATTTTGAAGGATTTTTAATTGAATTAGAAAACGGCAATATTTTAGTTGACTTTGATGCAAGAACAGGTCATAATCATGGCACAAAATTTAGACTTAGAAAAAACTGTTTTCCAAAACTATACCAAAAGTCAACTAACATTTTTGATATAAAATAACCCTCAAATCCCTACTTTCTTTTCTTCCTTTGCACAAACTAAAATATATTATACTTTTGAGAATCTTTTCATTTGTTACGAAAAACCCTAAATACAATGACCATTAAAGAACAAATTCAACAAGGAATACCGGACAAATTACCTGCTCCAAAACCGTATGATTCATCAATTAATCACGCTCCCAAGCGCAAAGATATTCTCACTTCCGAAGAAAAAAAATTAGCTTTAAAAAATGCGCTTCGGTATTTTAAACCCGAACATCATGCTACCCTTCTTCCCGAATTTAAAGAAGAATTAGAAAAATACGGACGCATTTATATGTATCGTTTTCGTCCCGATTATAAAATGTATGCACGTCCTATCGATGAATATCCCGGAAAATGCTTGCAAGCAAAAGCCATTATGCATATGATACAAAACAACTTAGATTATGCTGTGGCGCAACATCCGCACGAGCTTATTACCTACGGAGGAAACGGTGCCGTTTTTCAAAATTGGGCACAATATTTACTTACCATGCAGTATTTATCACAAATGAGTGAAGAGCAAACCTTGGTTATGTATTCCGGGCACCCGCTGGGACTATTCCCTTCTCATAAAAACGCGCCTCGTGTGGTGGTTACAAACGGAATGATGATACCCAATTACTCAAAACAAGACGATTGGGAACGATTTAACGCTTTGGGAGTAACACAATACGGACAAATGACAGCCGGAAGTTATATGTACATTGGTCCGCAAGGTATCGTTCACGGAACTACCATTACGGTTCTTAATGCCTTTCGGAAAATAAAAAAATCGCCTAAAGGCGGTCTCTTTGTCACTTCCGGACTGGGCGGAATGAGCGGGGCACAACCCAAAGCCGGAAACATTGCGGGTTGTGTTACGGTTTGTGCCGAAGTAAACCCGAAAGCAACTCAAACCCGTCATTCGCAAGGTTGGGTAGATGAGGTATATAATAACCTTGATTTGCTTACCCAAAGAGTAAAAAAAGCAGTTGAAAATAAAGAAACCGTATCCATTGCCTACGACGGAAATGTAGTAGAAGTTTGGGAAAAATTTGATAAAGAAAACCTCCAAATTGATATCGGAAGCGACCAAACATCACTGCATAATCCTTGGGCTGGAG
Source organism: Flavobacteriaceae bacterium (assembly GCA_027081505.1). Lineage (GTDB taxonomy): Bacteria > Bacteroidota > Bacteroidia > Flavobacteriales > Flavobacteriaceae > Marifrigoribacter. The sequence continues at coordinate 1,231 of JALWKK010000076.1, read as the reverse complement.
GATATTATCCGGTAGGACTTTCTTACGAAGAAGCCAATGAAATGATGGCAAACAACCCCGAGCAATTTAAAAAAGAGGTACAAAAAAGCCTTCGCCGTCAAGTAGCCGCTATTAACAAACACACGGCAAAAGGCACTTACTTTTTTGATTACGGAAATGCCTTTTTACTGGAAGCTTCCAGAGCCGGCGCAGCTGTTATGGCAGAAAATAACATCGATTTTAAATACCCTTCGTATGTGCAAGATATTATGGGACCTATGTGTTTCGATTATGGGTTTGGTCCTTTTAGATGGGTGTGTACATCGGCTAATCCTAAAGACTTAGAATATACCGATAAATTGGCTTGTGATGTTTTAGAAGAAATGATAAAATCGTCTCCTGAAGAAATCCAACAACAAATGAAAGATAATATTCAATGGATAAAAGGCGCGCAAGAAAACAAATTGGTAGTAGGATCGCAAGCCCGAATTTTATATGCAGACGAACAAGGAAGAGTAAATATTGCCACAGCTTTTAACAAAGCAATTGCCGAAGGTAAGATAGGACCTGTTGTTTTAGGACGTGACCACCACGATGTCTCAGGAACCGATTCGCCATTTAGAGAAACATCCAACATCTATGACGGAAGCCAATTTACGGCAGATATGGCAATACAAAATGTTATAGGCGACAGTTTTAGAGGAGCAACTTGGGTGAGTATTCATAACGGTGGCGGAGTAGGTTGGGGCGAAGTAATTAACGGCGGATTTGGTATGGTTCTTGATGGTTCTAAAGAAGCACAACAACGCTTGGAATCAATGCTTTACTGGGATGTAAACAACGGAATTACCAGACGTAGTTGGGCGCGAAATAAGGGAGCTGTTTTTGCTATAAAAAGAGCTATGAAACAAAACCCGAATTTAAAAGTAACGCTTCCTAATTTCGTAGATGAATCTTTGTTTAATTAAAAAAATATCATGCTATGAAACCACTTCATTATGTATCCGTATTGTTTCTTCTTGCGCTAACTTCTTGTTCAACCGTAAGAGTAGCAACCGATTATGATAAAGATGTAAATTTTACTAACTACCATTCTTTTGCATTCTATAAACCCGGAATAGACAAAGCACAAATATCCGATTTGGATAAAAAACGAATTCTCAGAGCCATTGAATCTAATTTACTATCAAAAGGAATGATAAAATCGGAAACACCCGATCTATTAGTTAGCATCTTTACTAAAGAACGAGAA
>JALWKK010000075.1 GCA_027081505.1 Flavobacteriaceae bacterium | reverse complement strand
CCATAAATATCATAACTATTCTTATTATGCTAATGCTTTGGGGATTTATTTGGGGAATTCCCGGACTTATTATGTCTATTCCGATTACTGTTTTTTTAAAAATATTATTGGAGCAGTTTCCAAAAACCAGATTCATCGCTCAATTAATGTCTTAAAAAACTATTTTACATTAAGAATAAGATAACAAACCAACAAAACCTCTTCACATAAAGTTAAGTTAGAATATTTTTAAAAATAATTTGCCCCAACCTTTTCTATTAACAATATTTTATATTTAAATACATTTCGCTACTTTTGTAAGCAAGTAAAAAAGCTATGCAATACAAAAGAATCCTCTTAAAACTTTCCGGAGAAGCCCTAATGGGAAGCCGTCAATATGGAATAGACCCCATACGGCTGCAAGAATACGCCCGAGAAATTAAACAACTTACGGAAAAGGGCGTTGAAGTAGCCATAGTTATTGGTGGAGGAAACATTTTTAGAGGTCTAGCCGGAGCCAGTCGCGGTATGGATAGAGTTCAAGGCGACCATATGGGAATGCTCGCAACCGTTATAAACGGATTGGCACTGCAAAGCGCACTCGAAGACGAAGAAGTACCTACCCGACTACAAAGTGCTATAAAAATAAACGAAGTTGCAGAGCCTTTCATTCGTAGAAAAGCAATAAGACACCTCGAAAAAGGACGTGTGGTTATTTTTGGTGGCGGAACCGGAAACCCCTATTTTACAACCGATAGTGCAGCCGTGTTACGAGCCATAGAAATAGGAGCCGATGTGATCTTAAAAGGCACTCGAGTAGATGGAATTTATACCGGTGATCCTGAAAAGGATGACAAAGCAACCAAATTTGACTTTATAAGCTTTGACGAAGTGCTAAAAAAGGGATTGAAAGTGATGGATACAACTGCATTCACATTAAGTCAAGAAAACCACTTGCCCATCATTGTTTTTGATATGAATAAAAAAGGAAACTTGCTAAAAGTAGTTTCAGGAGAAAAAATAGGAACTAAAGTAAATATCTAACATCACAATTCCGTTTAACAATAAAGAACGAATTGGTTTGATTTTTGCTAAAACAGAATAAAACAAGTTTAATTATAAAACAACATTCCAAAACAGAAGGATGTAAACAATAAAAATGGAAGAAGAAATTAAATTTTTGTTAGACAGCACCAAAGAATTAATGGGTAACGCCATTAAACACCTTGAAAAAAGACTAGTAAACATACGTGCAGGAAAAGCCTCTCCCGCTATGGTAGGAAGCGTAATGGTAGATTATTACGGAACACCCACTCCGCTTAATCAAGTTGCTAACGTTTCTACTCCGGACGGAATGACCATTTCCATTCAGCCTTGGGAAAAATCACTTATTCCCGAAATCGAAAGAGGAATTCACGCTGCCAATCTCGGGTTTAACCCGATGAATAATGGCGAAAGTGTAATTATTAACGTCCCTCCGTTAACAGAAGAAAGACGTAGAGAGTTAGTTAAACAAGCTAAAGCCGAAGCCGAAGCCACACGAGTTGGGATTAGAAACGATAGAAAGCAAGCCAACAATGAAGTAAAAAAATTAGATATTTCTGAAGACCTGAAGAAAAACTTAGAGATTGATATTCAGAAATTAACCGATGAGCACATAGCAAAAGTGGATGAGATTCTTTCTAATAAAGAAAAAGAAATAATGACCGTTTAAAAATAAGTTTATTTAAATTTTTTCAACAAAACTTAAAGCGACAACCTCCTGTCGCTTTTTTTATAAAATTGCGAAAGTGAAACCTTTTCTTATATTTATTTACTTTCTAGTAATCGCCATTAGTTGGGCGCAACAACCTATGCCTAAAACAAAAGACACACTTTCAGAAAACCCGTTTAAAACCGGATTTTACCCTGTTTTCTTTTTCGATGTAGACCTGCGATACCTTGTAAAATATAATGATTATGAAGGGTTTAGACTAGGATTTGGAGGCTTTACAAACGACAAACTCTATAAAAATATCCGGATAGGTGGTTATATTGCTTATGGATTTAAAGATCGTCGCTATAAGTACAAATTAGGTGCCGGAATACGCATTCACAAGAAACACAAAGCCTGGGCAAACCTTTCTTACGTAAACGATATTAAAGAAGTGGGGAGCCACCCTTTTTTAACCGATCAATTAGTCTATTCTATATTTGAACCTCGATTGATAAATATTAAACAATTTTACAAACACCAAACTTGGCAGATAAATTTTCAAAACCAACTTATACCTTTTTTACTTTCAGAACTTCGATTATCACAACAAAACATCCAAAACATACTAAATTATTCTTTTATTTATAAAAACAAACCCTACCAAAATTATAAACTATCAGAAATAACACTATCAGCCCGTTTTGCTTTTTCGGGAAAAAATAATAAAAAAAACCTTCCAACCTTTAGCACACAATTAACAAAAGGAATAAAAGGACTACTCAATAGTGATTTTAATTACTTAAAATACGGATTAAAAATAAATTATTTATTAAAAAGAAAATCCAAACTAAAAACCACCTTTCTAGCCGAAGGAAACTGGGCAACAGGCGATGTGCCTTTAACTCAACTTTTTCATGCTTACCCTAACAGTCCCACAAAAGATGAAATTTTACAACGTTTTTCGGTAACCGGAACACACAGTTTTGAAACCATGTATTTTGGCGAATTTTTTTCAGACAAACTGGCTACACTTCAAATAAAACACACTATTGTTAAATTTAACTTGTTAAAACGAAGCAAGCCCGAACTAACTCTAACAACACGTCATGCGATAGGATCTCTTTCTAACCCCGAAAGACACACCGGAATTACATTTAACACGCTTAACAACATTTATTCTGAATCCGGAATTGAAATAAACCAACTCCTTTTTGGTTTTGGTTTGAGTTTTAATTATCGATACGGGTATTATTACTTAAACGATTTTGAAGATAATATCTCTTTTAAGTTTACATTTAACTTAAAATTATAGCTTATAGAGTAATAAATAAGCCCGATTTTAATACCTTTGCGCCTGCCTTTTAACAGAGGAAAAAAACACCGTTTTTGAACAAACTTTTTAGCATCGGATTTTGGAGCGCTATTGCAAGGTTTATCTTGCGAAATAGGATTTTTTTGCTACTGGTTATCGCCGGTATTACAGTTGCATTGGCGATGCAATGGAAAAACATGCGATTTTCTTACACCGAAGCCAATTTACTGCCGGACGACCACCCCATTAATGTGGTTTACGATAAATTTCTACAAGTTTTTGGAGAAGAAGGAAACCTTATTGTTATCGGCATAAAGGATTCTACTCTTTTTACTCCCGAAAAAATGAAGGCTTGGAACAACCTTTTTGATAGTATTAACCAATTTGATGAGGTTTCGTTAACACTTTCACTCGGAAATCTTCAAACCTTACAAAAAAACACAAAAAAGGAAACCTTCAAAATGGTTCCTTTTATGCAAGATTCGGTAGTTACACAAGACAAATTAAACGGGTATAAATACCAACTTTTTTATAAACTTCCGTTTTACGAAGGACTCATTTACAGTCCCGATAAAAAAACCATACGAAGTGCCGTATACTTAAAAAAAGATATTGTAAACACTGCCAAACGAAAGGATTTTATTGTTAACAACCTCATACCGCTACTATCTAATTTTGAGAAACAAACCGGAATGAAGGTACATACCTCCGGAATGCCTTATATACGCACACTTAACTCTCAAAATATTATTGATGAAATAGGAATGTTTATTGTAGCAGCGTTGGGTGTTACATCATTAATATTTTTCTTTTTCTTTCGTTCGGTAAGAGCAACTTTTATATCTATGATTACCGTAATTATTGGAGTAATGTGGGCATTTGGTATATTAGGATTGCTACGATACGAAATTACTGTTCTTACAGCACTTATACCACCTCTTATTATTGTTATCGGGATACCCAATTGTATTTTTTTAATAAATAAATATCAAAACGAAATAAAATTACACGGCAATCAAGCCAAGTCGTTACAACGCGTAATTGCTAAGGTAGGTAATGCTACTTTGATGACCAATGTTACTACGGCTTCGGGTTTTGCAACTTTTATTTTAACCAACAGCAAATTGCTCAAAGAGTTTGGTGTTGTGGCTTCTATTAATATTTTGGCTATTTTTTTATTGAGCTTGATTATTATTCCTATCGTATATAGTTATATGGCTCCTCCCAAGCATAAGCATTTAAAACATTTAAGTAAAAAATGGATTAACGGATATGTAAACTGGATAGAACGAATGGTAAAAAACCACCGTGTTGCCATTTATGTAACGGCAGTCTGTATGCTGTGTATGAGCATTATAGGAATTACAACCATTAAAGTTTCGGGAAGTCTTATTGAAGATATGCCCAAAAAAACCGAGTTTTATAAAGATATTAAGTTTTTTGAAAAGGAGTTTGAAGGCATTATGCCTCTGGAAGTCTTAATAGATACTAAGCGAAAAAAAGGTGTAATGAGTCCAGCTACGCTAAAACGAATGAACACGCTACAAGAGTACTTGTATGAATTCCCCGAATTATCTAAACCCTTGTCTGTCGTAAATTTGGTAAAATATGCTAAGCAAGCCTATTATAACGGCAATCCGGAATATTATCAGCTTCCCAATAGCCAAGAACGAACGTTTATAATGTCGTATTTAAAAAACAGCAGTAAGAAGTCCAATTTATTAGAAAGTTATGTAGATACAACCGGACAATATGCCCGCATAACTTCCTTTATGAAAGACACAAAAACCGAACGTTACGACCGTATTGAAGAAGATGTGTTGGCAAAAATACACAAATTGTTTCCACAAGAACGCTACCATGTTACCTTAACAGGCAAGGCTTTGGTATTTCAAAAAGGAACCAAATATTTAATTAACAACCTTATTCTTTCTCTCTCTTTAGCCATTTTATTGATTGCTATTTTTATGGCATGGATGTTTAGAAACCTAAAAATGATAGTCATTTCGTTAATTCCTAATTTGCTCCCACTTATTATTACGGCCGGATTAATGGGTTTTATGGGCGTGCCTATTAAACCTTCTACCATTTTGGTTTTTAGCATTGCTTTTGGGATTTCGGTAGATGACACCATTCACTTTTTAGCAAAATACCGGCAAGAGCTCATTACGCATCATTGGCGGATAAGAAAATCTGTTTTTGCCGCTTTACGCGAAACAGGAGTGAGTATGTTTTATACTTCTATCGTCCTGTTTTTCGGGTTTTCCGTATTTGCCATTTCGAGTTTTGGCGGTACGGTAGCCTTGGGTATTTTGGTTTCTATAACCTTGTTGTTTGCTATGTTGTCAAACTTGTTGTTACTTCCTTCACTTTTACTCTCGTTGGAAAGAAGCATAGCCAACAAAACTACACTAAAAAAACCGGCACTAAAAATTATTGAAGACGAAGAAAATGATGTAGTAGAATAGCGATGCCAAATGAATATCAAAACACGCTCTCAAACAAAACTACATTTTACTTCTATTTTTTTACAATTTTAAAGGTTTTGTTTAAACCATTAGAGCTTACTACCACAAAGTAAATACCGGATTGTAAATGTGACATATCATAATCTATTGTATGACCGCTTTTAGTGTTTTGGTAAACCAAACTACCCAGTGAGTTATATAGTTTAAAGCTATCAAGCTCTAACATAGATGTAAGTATTATTCTGTCTTTTACAGGATTAGGATAGAGTTTGATATTCTTAAAGAATTTATCCTCCGCAGATAATTCTGCCTCTACCGTAATGGTACCAAACATAGTTGCCGGATGAAAAATACACAGGTAGTCATTGATTCCTTCTTGAGTAAAAGTGTATGAATATTGTTGTCCGTTTCCGGTGATGGTTCCGCTATCAAAAGTTTCTTGACTTCCGGCTTCACTCGTTACGGTATGTGGCAATGTATCCGTCCAAGTCCAGCGTACCGTATCTCCTACTTCTATGGTGAGACTGGCTGCCTCTCCGTTAATTCCGATTGCCCAATCCAAATCATAGGTTGTTTGAGCGCTTAAAGTTAGTGTTCCTATAAAAGCTAATAACAAAGTAAGTTTCTTCATAATCTATTTTTTTCTTGCAATATTAATGAATATTTTATTAAATCTTAAACTATTTTAGACGATTTTTAATTTTTCGAACAGTGAATTTGAAACTTTTGACTACAAAAAGGGTTATAAATCCGATAATTAAAGCGATAAAAAAATCTTTTATTATTGAGGGAAGCGGATTAAACCAAACTTGTAAGTTATGAAAATTGTGTGTAAAAATTCCACCGGCAACCAGTAACATAGCAACAAGCCCTATGACAGATAAAGCTCTAATCACCAACGGAAGTGTATGCACCAACAGCAAACCGGTTTTTGCCATAACTGATTTTTTGTTTTCACTCAAGCTAATGATTTTATAACCCAAATCATCCATACGAACAATAAGTGCAACAATACCATATACTCCGATTGTAGCCAATATAGCAATGAGAGAAACAACAATAATTTGAGTAATGAGCGGCTTTTCTAAAACGGTACTCAGGGTTATAATAATAATTTCCAATGATAAAATAAAATCAACAATAATGGCAGATTTAATTTTTTTCTTCTCAAAAGTTTTGATTTGTTCTTCGGTCTTATTATCAAAACGAGCTGTTTTTTCTGTGTGCTTATGCGAAAAAAAATACTCAAATACTTTCTCTGCTCCTTCATAAGCCAGATAAATCGCCCCGGTTATCAATAATGGAACAATCACTCTTGGTAAAAAAGCGGTTAGTAAAAAAACCACTGGTAAAATAATAAGTTTGTTAATAAAAGACCCTTTTGCAATAGACCAAATAACAGGAAGTTCTCTTGAGGAAGCAAAACCTGATGCCTTTTCGGCATTTACAGCCAAATCATCACCTAAGAGACCGACTGTTTTTTTGGTAGCTACTTTACTCATAGTTGCCACATCGTCTAATAGTGTTGCTACATCGTCAAAAAGTGCAAAAAATCCGGATGCCATATTTTTTTGTTTTGATTTTTAATGTTGTATTTTATGATTTATTAATGGACAACAAAAAGGTTTTAATGAGCTTCCAACCAATTGTTTCCTATTCCTATATCGGTAATTAAAGGAACTTTTAATGAATAAGCTCCTTCCATTTTTTCTTTAATAATAGGTTTAATTGTTTCCAATTCGGGTTTGTAAACTTCAAAAACCAATTCGTCGTGAACTTGCAGAAGCATTTTGCTTTTCAGATTTTGTTTTTCAAAAATATTAAATAAATTTATCATTGCCATTTTAATTATATCGGCGGCACTTCCTTGAATGGGTGCATTAATGGCATTACGCTCTGCAGCACCTCGTACAATGGCATTGCCGGCATTGATGCTTGGCAAATAGCGCCTTCTTCCTAAAACAGTTTCTACATAACCATATTCCCTTGCAAAATTTATTTGGCGGTTGATGTATTCTCGTAATTTCGGGTAGGTTTTGTAATAGGTTTCTATTAGTTCTTTAGCTTCGGTTCTGGAAAGATTGGTTTGGTTGCTTAATCCAAACGCCGAAACGCCATAAATAATTCCAAAATTAACTATCTTAGCATTGCTTCGTTGTTCTCGGGTAACTTCTTCTATTGGTACATTAAAAACTTTTGCTGCGGTTGAAGCATGAATATCTTCACCGTTTTTAAAAGCTTCAATCATGGTTTCTTCGTTGCTTAATGCGGCAATAATACGAAGCTCAATTTGCGAATAATCGGCAGCCAATAGTATGTAATCTTCATTTCTGGGAACAAATGCTTTACGCACTTGCCGTCCTCGCTCTGTACGAATGGGAATGTTTTGTAAATTAGGATTAATACTGCTTAATCTTCCGGTTGTCGCTACGGTTTGTAAATATTGTGTATGGATGCGACCCGTAAACGGATTTACCTGTTTTGGTAAGGCTTCGATATACGTATTTTTAAGTTTTGTGAGTGTTCTGTATTCCAACACATCTTTAATAATTTTATGCTCTTTGGCAAGATAAGACAGTACATCTTCGGAAGTAGAAAATTGTCCGGTTTTGGTTTTCTTGGGTTTATCTACAAGTTTTAATTTCCCAAAAAGTATTTCGCCAAGCTGTTTGGGCGAGGCAATATTAAAAGTTTCTCCGGCTTCTTTATAAATGGATTCTTCCAAAGTTTTAATATCGTTGTTCAGGTCTTTTTCCAGACTTTTCAGAAATGCTACATCCAGTTTAATTCCTTCTAATTCCATCAAGGCAAGTACTTTTACCAACGGAATTTCGAGCGTATCAAATAATTTTTTTGTATGTGCTTCTTGCAATTCTTTTTCAAAATGTTTTTTTAATTGAAGTGTAACATCGGCATCTTCTACTGCATATTCGGTTATTTTTTCAAGCGGAACTTCTCGCATAGAACGCTGATTTTTCCCTTTTTTGCCAATGAGTTCGGTAATGGATTGTGGCGAATAATTTAAATAGGTTTCTGCCAAGACATCCATATTATGACGCATATCGGGATTTATAAGATAGTGTGCAATCATGGTGTCAAAGAGTTTCCCTTTTACAGAAATGTTATATTTATGAAGTACTTTAATGTCGTATTTTAAATTTTGCCCTACTTTTTCTATTTGTTCATTTTCAAAAAAAGGACGCAATTTTTCTATAAGTTCTTGCGCTTCATTTTTATCTTCGGGAAACGGAAGATAATAGCCTTTGCCTTTTTCCCACGAAAAGGCAATTCCTACCAACTGTGCTTTTAGAGCATCTATCGAAGTGGTTTCGGTATCGAAACAAACGGTTTTTTGTTTGAGTAGTTTTTCTATAAATAAGGAAGTAGAAAGCCCGGGTTGTACTGTTTGATAGAGATGAGGTGTGGTTTTTAATGTATTTCTGCCCGAAAAATCAGTCGTTTCTTCTTCCGGAAGGTTTTGTGGTTCGTCAAACAACGAAAATTGTCCGCCTCCTGCTATTTTTTCTTTTTGGTTTGTGTTGGCGGGATTACTAACTTTAGTTTTCTCTGAAGTTTCCGGTTGTGTTTCTTTAGGAAAAAGTTTTTCAAATTGTTGTGTTAATCGTCTAAACTCCAATTCTTGAAAAATTTGTGTTACTTTTTTTACATCCGGCTGTGACATTTTAAAGTTCTCTTCGTGAAACTCTACCGGTACATCGAGCATTATTTTTGCCAGTTTTTTAGAGAGTAAACCAAGTTCTTTGTTGGCTTCTACTTTTTCTTTTATCTTGCCTTTAAGCCGGTCTGTATTGGCGAGTAAATTTTCCAGACTACCAAATTGGGCAATAAATTTTTTGGCGGTTTTATCGCCTACACCGGGAAGACCGGGAATATTATCGCTGGCATCGCCCATCATCCCGAGATAATCTATTACTTGTTCGGGGCGTTCTACGCCAAAGCGTTCTTTTACTTCGGGGATTCCCCAAATTTCGATTCCGTTACCCATTCTGGAAGGGCGATACATATAGATATTGTTGCTTACCAACTGCCCGAAATCCTTATCGGGAGTTACCATAAACACTTCGTAGCCTTGTTTTTCGGCTTGCTTGGCGAGTGTACCGATAATATCGTCTGCCTCGTATCCTTCAACTTCACAAATGGGAATGTGCATGGCTTTAATAATATCTTTAATGATAGGAACGGCTTCTCTAATGGCATCGGGAGTTTCAAGCCGGTTGGCTTTGTATGTTTCGTATATTTTTATCCGGTCTGTACTGCCTCCTTTGTCAAAACAAACGGCAAGATGATCGGGTTTTTCTCTTCGAATTACATCGAGCAACGAATTCATAAACCCCATTATGGCAGAGGTGTCTTGTCCTTTGCTGTTTATTCTCGGGTTTTTTATAAAGGCGTAATATCCTCTAAAAATGAGGGCATAAGCATCAATAAGAAAGAGGCGTTTTTTTTTATCAGACATACAAGTGAGTTTTTCTTGTTTCAAATCTACAAAACTAATTTTGTAAATGTTGGTATATTAGTTACTATTTCGGGTTAAACCGGCGATAAATAAATTCTGAAAGTTAACTATTTGATTACGGTGCCGGATTAGGCATCACCTTGTGTACTTCATTAATTTCTTCTAAAATTTCTTCAGAGAGCGTTACGTTTATGCTGTCTATGTTTTCTTTTAGTTGGTCAAGCGTTGTTGCGCCTATAATATTTGAAGTAACAAAAGGCTGTTGGTTTACAAACGCCAATGCTAATTGGGTAAGAGAAAGATTGTGCTTGTTTGCAATTTTTTGATAGCGTCGTGTAGCTTCCAGAGATTGTTCGCTGCTGTATCTTCGGTATGCGGGGAAAAGGGTAACACGTGCTTTTTCGGGCTGTTGGTTGTTTAAATATTTTCCGGTAAGCACTCCAAAAGCTAAAGGCGAATAGGGTAAATAACCTATGTTTTCTTGCAGAAGCACTTCGGTAACGGCTATTTCGTCGCGTCTTTGAAGCAAGTTATAGGCGTTTTGAAGGGTTATCATTTTTAATTTTCCGTTACGGTGTTCTTCCATATACTTCATTAAACCCCAAGGTGTTTCGTTAGATAAACCTATGTGTCTAATTTTTCCTTGTTTTACAAAATCTTCGAGAGTATATAGAATTTGAGCAAAATTGTCTTGTGCTTTTTCGGAAGGATTATATGGATAATCACGCACGCCAAAAATGTTTACGTTACGCTCGGGCCAATGGAGTTGATACAGGTCTATATAATCGGTTTGTAAGCGTTTCAGACTTTTATGTAAGGCATCTTCAATCGATTTTTTGGTGAAATCCAGCGGTGTTCTAATATGGTCGAAACCACGATAAGGTCCGGCAATTTTAGTTGCCAAAACGATTTTATCTCTGTTTTGGGTTTGTTTTAACCATTTGCCTATCATTGTTTCGGTACTGCCTTGTGTTTCGGCTCGCGCCGGAATGGAATACATCTCGGCGGTATCTATAAAATTTACTCCTTTTTCAAGTGCATAATTTAGTTGTTCGAAAGCTTCTTCTCGGGTGTTTTGCTCGCCCCAAGTCATGGTGCCAAGGCAAATTTTACTCACTTTTACGTCGGTATTGGGAAGCGTGGTATATTTCATTTAGGTAATATTTTCAGGTAGTGATAAACTTAAACTTTTTTGACGGTAATAATTTTAACAGGACAAGCATCTGAAGCTTTTTTACAGGCTTGAAAAATAGATTCATCAGACGATTTTAAGGTAAAAAAGCCTTTTTTTTCAACCGAATGTAACAGCACGCTTTTCCCGTCTTTTTTAGACATTTTAAACTGTCCCGGAGCTAATTCTTCGCAATAATTACAGCCAATACATTTTTTTCGCTGAAGTGTAACCACCACCATAGTTATGCGTTTTCGGGTTGTTGAGTTTGTACGATTTTATACAATTTGTCGCTCAACCGAATTCTAAAATCCAAGGGAATTGTTACCGAATCGCCTTTTACGGCTTTCTCTTTTTTTTGGTCGTTTACCAGCATCTCGGTGAGTTGAAACTCTTTTGCTCCTGTGGTAGGACCGGTAATTAATATGGTGTCGCCCAAAGTTAAATCGTAAGCATCAATTTTAAATTCGGCTATTTTGCTTTTTGGAAAATAGTGCATTCCTTTGCCGAGATATACTTTTTTTTGAGTGGCTTTTGAGCCATCTACATTACTCCATTCGCCCAATTTTTGCCCCAAATAATAACCGCTCCAAAAACCGCGATTATACACTTTTTTAAGTTCGTTCATCCAAATTTTTATGCGATCTTGGGTAAAATTTCCTTCGTAATAAGCATCAATAGCCTCACGATAGGTTTTAATAACGGTGGCAACGTATTCGGGAGCGCGCCCGCGTCCTTCAATTTTTAACACTTTTATTCCGGTGTCGATTACTTGGTCGAGAAAATCGAGTGTACAAAGGTCTTTAGGCGACATGATGTACTGGTTATCGAGTTCCATTTCAAAACCGGTTTCTTGGTCTATTACCGTGTATTTTTTTCTGCAGTTTTGTTTGCAAGCACCGCGATTTGCCGAAGAATTATGCGAATGTAAACTCATATAACATTTGCCCGATACTGCCATACACAAAGCCCCGTGACCAAATATTTCGACTTCTACCAAGTTACCCGATGGTCCTTTTATTTGTTCTTTTTCTATTTGCTCGCAGATTTTTTTTACTTGCCTTAGGCTTAACTCACGGCTCATTACCATCGTATCGGCAAAAAGTGCGTAAAATTTTACCGTTTCAATGTTGGTGATGTTTATTTGGGTAGAAATATGCACCTCCATATTTATTTGTCGGGCATAGGCAATTACTGCTTGATCCATCGCAATAACCGCTGTAATGTTAGCTGCTTTGGCAGCATCAAGAAGCGTTTTTATAATCGATAAATCGTGGTCGTAGATAATGGTGTTAAGCGTGAGATAAGTACGAATGTTTTTTGCTTCACAGCGACGTACAATTTCGGGTAAATCGTCTATGGTAAAATTGATGCTGGCACGTGCTCGCATATTGAGTTGCTCCACACCAAAGTAAACACTGTCTGCTCCGTTATCTATTGCTGCTTGTAGCGATTCAAAACTTCCTGCCGGAGCCATAAGCTCTATTTTTCCTGTTTGTGTCATTAGGTTTTCCTAAAAAATGGTTTGCAAAGATACGTAAGTTTCGGGATTTGGTGTTATACCAAAAGGAATTGTATTTTAGTCCAAAATAAATTGGAATATTTTTTCTGTATCAAGGCGGAAAACACAGTTATAGCCGTAGCTATAACGAGTATTTTAACAAAGATACAGGTAAAAAGAAACGTTTTATTGGACTAATATATGGTTGTTTTTGGTATTATTACCTAAGCGTTGCTTTTTTTATTTATCAGACTCAAAAAGTTTTCCGGAAAACGGGAACGGATAGGTTTTAATGATTTTTACTTTTTTAAAATCTTTGTGATGCGGATTGATTAAATAATTAAAGCAATTGTGTATCCAAACAGAAGGCACCTTCAATATCAAATCTTGGTTGTCTTCAATAAAAAAATCGCCTATTTGTTGTGTTAAATTTATATTCCTCTGCCATAACCCTTCCTTGTCAAAAAACTCATCACTTACAAGTAACGGTTCTGTGTTTGGGATTTGAATTTCTAATAGGTAGAAGTTTTTTATAAAAATGTTGGGCGGATAAACTTTATGCAGTTCAACTGCGCAAAGTGCCGGCGACTCTGATGTGTAAAGCATTTGAGTTCCGTAAGAATTCCATCTGTTACCGTGTTGTTTTGCTGCGCCGAAACCGGAAAGATCATTTTTATATCGTTCTCCCGAAAGCCTATAAACATACATCTTATATTAAATTACCGGTTTCTATTTTAAAAATTTGTTCTTTTAGCATAGAAATACCTTGTACGGTATCTAAAAAATCAATAGGCGCGTTGTTTTTTAAAGCAGGTGTTTTATAAAGTAACCATTCTTTAAACGATTCAATGCTCCCAAAAACTTCAATACCGTATTGAACCAACAAGAGAAAAGCAAGCAATTTTTCAGATTTTTTTGAATCCAGCGAACGTTTATTCTTAACAAGGGTTTGTATGGTTTTTTCGCTTACTCCTAAAATCTCTGCCCATTTTTTATTGGTTAAAGGAAGGTTTTTATAGTAAAAATAAAATTTATTAAAATCTATTCCTTTTCTTACAGATTTTACTACCTCGATGGTAGAAACAAACCACCTTCTATCTTTTTTTTCTTTCTTTCCTTTCGTCCTTCTTCGCCTAACCGCCGAATGTTCTTTTTTAAATGCAACTTTTGTATCAAAATTTTTAACCTCGCGTTGAATCATTTCATCTAAAGCGGTGCGAAAATCTTCTTTGCCAATCGACCAACCAATAGATTCAGACTTTAAGGGTGATTTTTTAATCGCACTCATATATATAGATAATTTTTCTTTTTAAAACGACAAATTACCGTTTTTTTTTTGAATAATCCAAAATCATTCCGTTTTTTTTAAAAGATACGTTATTTTTGAAAAACACATAGCTTTATTTTGAAACATCCTTTTCCCATAAAAAAAATCATTCATATAGATATGGATGCTTTTTATGCTTCGGTGGCGCAATTGGACAATCCGGAGCTTCGCGGTAAACCCGTTGCCGTAGGTGGAAGTTCGGAGAGAGGTGTGGTAAGTGCCGCCAGTTATGAGGCGAGAAAATTTGGTGTGCGAAGCGCAATGAGTAGTGTGGTAGCCAAAAAGTTGTGTCCCGAACTTATTTTTGTCCGGTCAAATTTTAAACGCTATACCGAAATTTCAAATCAAATTCGAGCTATTTTTTTTCAATATACCGATTTGGTCGAACCGCTTTCGTTAGACGAAGCATACTTAGACGTAACCCAAAACAAAAAAGGATATCCCAGTGCCACACTTCTTGCTTCCGAAATTAGAAAAAAAATAAAAGACAAAACCGGGCTTACTGCTTCGGCGGGAATTTCCATCAATAAATTTTTGGCTAAAGTTGCCAGCGATATAAACAAACCCAACGGGCAAAAAACCATTCCGCCCGAAGAAGTAATCGAATTTTTAGAGCAGTTAGATATTAAAAAGTTTTATGGTGTAGGGAAAGTTACCGCTCAAAAGATGTATCAACTCGGTATTTTTACCGGAGCCGATTTAAAACAAAAATCGCTCGAATTTTTAACCCGACATTTCGGAAAAAGCGGAAGGTATTACCACCAAGTAGTAAGAGGAATTCATACGGCAGAAGTAAAACCCTCACGCATTAGAAAATCGCTTGCAGCCGAACGTACCTTTAGCAAAAACATTACTTCCGAAATATTTATGTTAGACCGTCTTACCCAAATTGCCGAAGAGGTGGAACGAAGGTTGAAGAAAAATAAAGTGTCCGGAAAAACCGTTACGCTGAAGATTAAATATAGCGATTTTAGTCTTCAAACCCGGAGCAAAACTGTTAAATATTTTATAAATGATAAGAACTTGATGCTCGAAATCGTTAAAGAATTGTTATTTCAAGAAAAAATAAAAAACTCGGTACGGTTGTTGGGAATTTCGTTATCAAATTTGAATACCGAAAAAAAGAAAATTTTAAAAGCTGAAGATTTTTCGACAAAAAGAGAAATAGCCGTTCAATTAAAGTTTGATTTTTAAGTGGAATGTAAGAATTGGATGTGGTGAGTTGTTGAGATAGTAATTTTTAAGTACAAAATATTAAGTATAAGAACAAAAAACCGGAAACCCTATGTGAGAACATTACTTTTTTAAATCTATTAGTAACCTTTCCGAGACATCGGAATCTTAAATTCTCACAGTATGAAAACAGTAAAAATTTTTAGTTTGGCACTTGCCGTAACCGTTCTAACCGTTTCTTGTAAATCGGAAACTGAAAAAACTTCTAAAAAAGAAAATCCTAAAAATCAAGAGGTTGCCTTAGTAAAAACGCCTTCTAATGAAAATGCAACACACGCAAACGAATCGTATAAATATGTAATTGCTTCAACCGGATTAAGTTTGCGAGAGTTTAACAATCTAAGTAGTGAAAAACTATCTGTGATGCCTTACGGTACACGCGTAAAAGTAATTACTCCCGAAACCAAAACCACTATGACCGTTAACGGAATAAAAGGTGGAATGGATGAAGTGGCGTTTAACCATAAAAAAGGATTTGCCTTTAACGGCTACTTGTCAAGATACTTTCCGCCGGATGAAGATATAAGTATAAAAGGATATGCCGAAGAATTACAAACGCTTTTTCCCAAAGTAGCTTATGCTAAAACTATTGGTAAAAGTGTGCGTAAACCTTCAACTACCGAAACAATAACCTTACCCGAAGCCGATTGGAACGAAGCTTTTTTTATTGCAAAAAAACTGGGAAACATTCCCGCCTATTTTGCCTTTCCATCGTTAAAAGGAAAAGAAAACCAAGTAGTGGTTGAACCCGAATCTAAAGAAAAACCTTGGACAAGCGAGTTGCAAATCACCCGAAAAGGAAATAATTTAAAGTCCATAAAATACTATTATAAAAATAAGAATGTAACTTCCATTCTTGCTTTGGCAAAAGAAGGAGCGGCGATGAAAATATCAAAAACAGAGATTGTGGAATAAGGTTTTTTTATTATTAACTCACAGTTTTTTTCTTATATATACCAAATAAAAAACCTGTGAGTCTTTTTTTGTGTTTTTATATTATTTTTGTATTTTCACATTAAAATAATGTGATGCCAGACTTTCCGCCATTAATACTTTATGCCATCCCTGTTTTTGTTTTGGCAATGTTGCTTGAATTTTACGTGGCTACCAAGCAAGGATTGAAAACCTATGAAAAGAAAGATACTTTTTCTTCTCTAGCAATGGGTTTCGGTAATGTTTTAGTAGACTTTTTGAGTAAAGTCATATCTCTGGCTGCGCTTTTTTATGTGTATGAAAATTTTAGGATTTTCACCATTCCCGTAAGCTGGTGGAGTTTTATACTGCTTTTTTTTGCAGATGATTTTTCATATTATTGGTTTCATAGAATATCGCATGAAAATAGGTTTTTATGGGCATCTCATGTGGTACATCACTCCTCTCAACATTATAATCTAAGCACGGCACTTCGGCAAACTTGGACCGGAAGTTTTTTCTCTTTTGTATTTTGGTTATGGTTGCCCCTAATAGGATTTCATCCGGCAATGATTGTGTTTATGATGGCAATAAGTTTGTTGTATCAATTTTGGATTCATACCGAAACCATCGATAAAATGCCTCGTTGGTTTGAAGCCGTTTTTAACACACCTTCACATCATCGTGTTCACCACGGAAGCAACCCTTTGTATCTCGATAAAAATCATGCCGGAATCTTGATTATTTGGGATAAACTCTTCGGCACGTTCCAACCCGAAATAAAAGAAGAAAAAGTACGGTACGGTTTGGTTACTAACATAAACACCTATAATCCAATTAAAATTGCTTTTTTAGAATGGGTAGCGATGTTTAAAGATGCCTTTTCCGGAAAAAAATCTATCAAAGACCGGATTAACTATTTTTTAAAACCTCCCGGCTGGAAACATGACGGAACCGGAAAACTTTCTAAAGATTTAAGAAGAGAGTGGTTAGAGCAAAAATAAAATCCTTACCAAAAGTAAAACCGTAAATTTCAGTTTTTTACAAAAAAAGCTCAAAATTTTTGATAATTATTTTTTGAATAGAAAGGGGTTTAAAATAGCAAAATTTTTGTCTTAAGTTCTATTAGTTAATGCAACATTTAGGAGCATAATGTAAGTCAATATTCGTTATCCCTTCGCTCTTTTTGGGATAGTGTCATTGAACTATATTGAATTCGTATTCGGTATTACAAACTCAATTTTATCTGGATTAATAGACCCCAAAAAATAAAAAAATCTAATTTTTGGACTTACTGCTTAAAGTGCCATAATAGTAGCGAATTTTTTAAGTTAAAGCGAATCCAGTTCCCGAACTTTTTTAAGCATTGGATCATCTTCATTTATGATTATTTCAAAAGCACTAATACCGAAAAGTTGTTGTGCTATGTGGGCTTTTATCGCTCGTTTTAATACTTCTCTGTGCTTTGTCATATTCAAATGTGCTTCGTTAAAACGCGAATAATTAATAAAAGCGTCTGCTACACTGTCCGGCACGTGGTAGGTTTTAAAAAAGGCTGAAGCTTGGTAGTTGTTAAATTCATTTCTGTTTTTTTCTAAATATTCAAAAACAAAATAGGCAACAAATCCGTTTCTAGATACATAATTTAAGGTTTCGTTTTCAATACTGGTGTCTTTTGGTATAAAAACATCGGGGATGATACCACCACCTCCATAAACCACTTTTCCTTTTGGAGTAACAAATCGTAACGAATCTGCTACTTTAATACTATCTGCATGAAGAAGTTCTCCATTTTTATATCTTCGTTGGTATTCATTATAATAATCATCTATTCCATTGTTATAAGGGCGTTGTATTGACCTTCCCGTTGGTGTATAATATCTGGCAATAGTAAGCCTTACGGCACTCCCGTCGCCAAGAGACATTTCACGTTGCACCAGTCCTTTTCCGAAAGTTCTCCTGCCAATTATTACCGCTCTATCATTGTCTTGTAAAGCACCGGCAACAATTTCACTGGCTGAGGCGGTATTTTCGTTAACCAAAATATATAATTTCCCCTCTTCAAAATCGCCATTCGATGTAGCTACACTTCTTTTTTCTTCTCCTGTTTTGTTGCGAGTGATAACAATTGTTTTATTGTTTTTTAAAAAATGGTCGGCAATTTCTTCCGCCGAAGAAATATAACCGCCCGGATTATCTCGTAGATCTAATACTAAGGAAGAAATACCCTTATCGATTAAATTATTCAAGGCTTCATCAAATTCGTCTATAGTAGATTCGGCAAAACGGTTTATTTTTATGTACCCGATACTATCGGTTAATCGATAAGCTGCATCTACACTTACTAACGGAATCCTATCTCGTTTTAATGTAAATTCCATTAGGTCATTCTCGTCATGTCTGGCAACCTGTAGTTTTACTTTGCTACCAATCTGTCCTTTTAAATACTTGACAATCGTATCTCTTGAAACTGTTTTTCCGAAAAGTTTAACAGTATCTGCATACAAAATTCTGTCTCCTGCTTTAATTCCTGCTTTTTGCGCAGGACCACCATCCAATGCCCTAATAACAGCAATGGTATCGTTGTATACATAAAAACTTATGCCTATTCCTACAAAGTTACCACGCATGTCATCGGCATTCTCTTCGTATTTATCTGCCGGAATATATACCGAATGAGGATCGAGGTTTTCTAAAATTTCATTAACCGTTACATCTACAATACTATCGGTATTTACCTTATCTACATATTCGTAATCTATATAATCAATAAGCCGATTGAGTTTGTCTTTTTTAGAATTGGTAGCAAATATTTTTTGAGTTGTATCTTTAAAGTTAAGTTTTGCACCAATAAAGATTCCTCCGGCTATTGCAAGTGATAAGAGTAACGGGATGTATATTTTATTTGTTTTCATAGGTTATTCCGCTATATTGGGAATATGACAAATTTCCACTCCGGCTTTACGTAAAAATTGCACTCCGGAAGTGTCCTTGTATTCTTCGTGATAGACCAAGCGTTTTATTCCGGCTTGGTGTATCAATTTACTGCACCCTTGACAGGGAGACATAGTGATATATAAGGTAGCATCTCTACAAGACTGAGTAGAAGAAGCTACTTTTAAAATAGCATTTGCTTCGGCGTGTAGCACGTACCACTTAGTGTATCCGGCATCGTCTTCACAAATATTTTCAAAACCCGAAGGCGTGCCGTTATAACCGTCACTAATAATGGTTTTATCTTTCACGATTAATGCTCCTACTTGGCGACGTTTACAGTACGAAAGTTTACTCCATTCGGTAGCCATTTTAAGATATGCAATATCGTAAAGATGTTGTTTTTCAGGTTTCATTCTATAAAAATACTATGAAAAGGCGAAATTACCATGAAGTTAACGAGTTACAAAATTGTAAGGCGTTAAAAATTGTTTAAAAATTCCAATTTTTAACCAGCATAGGAAGTACCAATCCAACAACAATAGAAGAAACCACCAATACCCAATCGCGTTTGTTAAACCTAAAAATGGTTTTAAATACAAATCCTATTACCAAAACGATAAGTGTAATAATGATTTGTGCTATTTCTACTCCCAGAGCAAATTCAAGAAGCGGAAGTAGTGAAGTGCCTCCATGGATCATTTTATAATACGAGGCAAAACCAAAACCGTGAATAAGACCAAAAAAAGAAGTTACAAAATACAAGATATTAATTCCTGTTTGAGCCGAAGATTTTCCGGCGGTAAAAATAGCATATACCGCTCCGATTAATATGGTTGTCGGAATTAAAAATTCTACCACTCGTGATGAAACCTGAACCACGTTATAATTAGCTAAAATTAACGAGGTAGTATGCCCAATAGTAAAAAGTGTAATAAGAAGTAACACCCTTTTCCAGTGCGAAAAATTATAAGCAACTACCAAAACCGTTAAAAATAAAATATGGTCTAACGCGCTCCAATCCAGCACGTGGAATAATCCTAGCTTTAGGTATAAAACAAAATCGTTCATTTGTGGGGATAAAAAGTTATTTTAAATTCAAGTGTAAAAAAGGTTCTGCTTCTTTAATAGGAATACGAAATTCTATAGGTCCTGCGGCATAACTTGCTATTTCGTATCGATTGTAAACAAAAATAAGTTCTTCGGGTGTAATTCCACATGATTCGGGTAAATAAAAAGTGTTGTTTTCAAACCAAAATCCGGTAGCATTTATCGGCTCTCCTTCCGGAATTTCATTTTCTGTTCTGAATTTTTCTTCGGCTAAAGCTAAAAATCCATTTTTATCTTTTATCAGTTCATCCGTTTTTAAAGGTTCTCCGGTTTGCGCATCAAAATTTGAATAACTTATTGTCACATAACCATGTGCGCCGCCAGTATAAAGATAAGCATTCTTTTTTAACGAAAGAACAGAAGGAGAAGAATACATTTCGTTTACCGAGAGTTCGGCAAAATATACTCCCATATCAGGATATTCAGACTTGTCTCTTTTGTAAATTTTTATAAAATTTGAAGTAGCTTCTTCAATACTTTTTGGAACATAAAGACTGTCTTCCGAAATGTTTAAAGATTGAATAATAAAATCTTCAATTGTCCGATTTACTTTTTCTGAAGCTTCTTCGTTTCCCGAAGCAATTAAATAATTTAGTATAATTTCGGCACATTCGTCCTGCTTACAAGCATCGTTAATGGTTTTTGATTCTTTTTCAACCGTTAATGGTACTAAAGATTTGTCTTTTTTACAACTAACAAAAATTAGCAGAAAAGAAACCGTATAGAGAAAATTGTTCATCTTTAAAATTTTGCAGGTTAAAAGTACGAATGATTTAAAAATAAACAACAAAACCACTACATTTGTTTTTTTAAAACCAAAATCATGAATTTTAACACCAAAACCATTCACGGCGGACAAGAACATGACAAGGCTTACGGAGCTGTAATGCCTCCTATTTACCAAACATCTACTTATGCACAAACGACACCGGGAGGGCATAAAGGATACGAATATTCTAGAACACACAACCCTACTCGTGCTGCTTTAGAACGTGCTTTTGCCAGTATTGAAAACGGGAGACACGGACTTGCTTTTGGAAGCGGATTAGCAGCTATAGATGCTGTAATTAAACTTTTAAATCCGGGTGACGAAGTGGTTTCTACCAATGATTTATACGGAGGAACGTACCGTTTGTTTACTAAAATTTATGAAAAATTCGGGATTAAATTTCATTTTATCGGGATGGAAAATGCCCATCGAATAGAAGATTATATAAACAAAAATACCAAGCTAATTTGGGTTGAAACACCTACCAACCCAATGCTTAATATTATTGACATAAAAAAGGCAGGTGAAATAGCAAAAAAACACAAGGTATTTTTAGCGGTAGATAATACCTTTGCAACACCCTACTTGCAACAACCTCTTGATTTGGGTGCCGATATTGTTATGCACAGTGCTACAAAATACCTTGGCGGACACAGTGATGTGGTCATGGGAGCCTTAGTGGTAAAAGATGATGCCCTAGCAGAGAAATTATACTTTATTCAAAATTCAAGCGGAGCTATCTGTGGACCTCAAGATAGTTTTTTGGTGCTTAGAGGAATTAAAACCCTTCATGTTCGTATGCAACGTCATTGCGAAAACGGAAGAAAAATAGCAGAATACCTGTCTAACCATCCTAAAATTGAAAAAGTATATTGGCCGGGTTTAGAAAGTCATCCTAACCATAATATTGCCAAATCGCAAATGAGAGATTTTGGCGGAATGCTTTCTTTTGTTACTAAAGGAAACAATTATAACGAAGCCATAAAAATTGTAGAAAACCTCAAAATTTTTACTCTTGCCGAAAGTTTGGGTGGTGTAGAAAGCCTTGCCGGACATCCTGCAAGTATGACGCATGCCAGTATTCCCAAAGAAGAGCGAGAAAAAACAGGAGTAGTAGATTCACTTATTCGTTTAAGTGTGGGTATTGAAGACGCAAACGATTTAATAAACGATTTAAAACAAGCAATTGCGTAGTTAAGGCGCTATTTTTGGGTTTGAAAACGCATTTTATTTTGTTTAAAATATTCCTTTGTATATTTAACCGTCTATTTTAAACAAGCATGACTACAAATAAACGTATTACAAGAGCCTATAAAAAAGCACTTCGAATTCCTTTTAACAACGATTCTAAATTTATAATTTTTAGTGATTGTCATCGAGGAGATAATAGCTTTGCAGACGATTTTGCCAACAACCGAAATACATTTTTCCACGCATTACAATATTACTTCGATAACGGATTTACGTATTTAGAACTTGGAGATGGGGACGAATTATGGGAAAACCGGAGTTTTAAAACCATCTTTTATGCTCATAAAAATATTTTTGATTTGATGAAACTTTTTTATAAAGAAGGTAGGCTTTACAGGTTGTATGGTAATCATGATATGGTTTATAGAAATAAAAAAATTGTAGAAAAGCACTTGTACTCATATTTTAACAAAGTAACCGGACAGGACGAGCCTCTTTTTCCGGGAATTACCATCTATGAATCCATTGTTTTACAACACGAAGAAACCCGTCAAGAAATACTTATGATGCACGGTCATCAAGCCGACTGGATGAATTATCACGGCTGGAAATTCAACAAGTTTATGGTTCGTGCCTTATGGCGACAGTTACAAATTTTCGGAATTGGCGATCCTACCAGTCCGGCAAAAAACTTTAAAGAACTCATCAAGGTTGAGCGACGCACCAAAAAATGGATCGTTAACAACAAAAACCTCTTTACAATTATCGGTCATACACACCGTCCTCGTTTTCCGGATCCGGGAGAAATTGCTCTTTTTAACGATGGAAGTTGCGTACATCCCAGAAGCATTACCGGATTAGAAATTGAAAACGGAAACATCTCACTTATTAAATGGCACATTGCCACCAATAAAGACGGAACCCTGAAAGTGAGAAGAAAACTACTGGAAGGACCTCAAAAACTAACCGATTATATCACACACTAATTACTTCTTCTATTTGCGGGGCATATTTTTTTATAGTCATTTCTACACCCGATTTTAAGGTCATTTGGTTTACCGAACAATCTACACAAGCACCGGTAAGTTGAACTTTTACTGTTTTTTCATTTTCGATAGAGAGCAAAAGAATATCGCCTCCGTCATTTTGTAAAAAAGGACGTATTTCGTCTAGTGCTTTTTCAACTTTTGCCATCAAATCGGGGTTTTCCATAAGTTTAAGTTTAATTTTTAACGGTTGAACACCCTGCCATCGTTGTTATTTTAATAACTTCGGTAGGCGGAAGCGTTTCGTTGCGTCTCACGGTTTGTTCTACTACATTTTGCGTTACTTTTTCAAAAGCTTTTGACGTTGGTGTATCTTCTTGCAGGGCTGCGGGTCTTCCTACATCTCCGGCTTCTCGAATACTTTGTACAATAGGAATTTCTCCTAAAAAAGGAACATTTAAATCTTCAGCTAAATTTTTTGCACCTTCCTTTCCAAAAATATAATATTTGTTGTCGGGTAATTCTTGAGGTGTAAAATATGCCATATTTTCAATTATTCCTAAAACGGGGACTTGTATGTTTTCTTGCTGAAACATGGCGACCCCTTTACGAGCATCTGCAAGTGCTACCGTTTGCGGAGTACTAACAATTACTGCACCGGTAATTGGCATAGATTGCATAATGCTGAGGTGAATATCGCCTGTTCCGGGAGGAAGGTCAACCAACATAAAATCCAAATCGTCCCAAGCAGCATCAAAAATTAATTGGTTTAATGCTTTGGCAGCCATAGGACCTCGCCAAATTACCGCTTGTTCGGGTTTGGTGAAAAAACCGATAGAAAGAATTTTAACACCGTAATTTTCTATGGGTTTCATTTTGCTTCTTCCGTTTACAGTAACAGACAAGGGTCTTTCTTCTGCTACATCAAACATAATCGGGATTGAAGGACCGTACACATCGGCATCTAAAACACCTACTTTAAAACCCATTTTAGATAATGAAACAGCCAAGTTTGCCGTTACGGTAGATTTTCCTACTCCTCCTTTTCCGGAAGCTACTGCAATAATATTTTTAATTCCGGGAAGCGGTTTTCCTTTTATAAGGTTAGGGTTTTGAGATTGTGGCGGTGTTTCTACTTTTATGTTTACTATAACTTTCGCATTGGAAGAAACTTTTTCTTTTATGGTTTTAATAATATCTTCCTCTGCACGTTTTTTAATATGAAGTGCAGGTGTAGTAAGCACCACATCTACAATTACTTCATCTGCAAAAGTGATTACATTTTTTATTACACCGCTTTCTATCATATTTTTACCTTCACCGGCAACGGTAATGGTTTCCAATGCTTTTAGGATGTCTTCTTTTTTAATTTTCATACGGTTTTATTTTAATTATCTACTATATTAATTAGTACGGTTGGTTGTTAGATAATTAATTTAGATTTATTCTAAAGTACAAAGATATGGCATTATCTTTAAATTTTGATTTAATTATAAAAAAAACCTTCTTGAAATTCATCAAGAAGGTTTTAAAAATTGAAACAAGGTTGGTTAGGTTTAATTAATGTCAAGCTTTTGCAGTTTAGCTTCAATATGTTCTATTTGTTTTTGAAGTGAATTGATTTTTTTCACCTGAGATTCTAATTGTTTAATTTTTGCATCTTGTTGTTGGAGTATTTCAACCCATTCGTTTGTTTTAAGACCAACAGACACGTTAATAATACTTGCTTTTTGTCCGTTTGAAGAAGACCAAGCTTTCCCTATTACTTGTTTTAAATCTTGCAATGTTATGTTTTCGGGCGATATGGCTTTGGCGTATCCGTCGTTATAACCTGAAGCTACAATAAAATCGCCAACTTCAACATCGCCTAGTGTAAGCACGGGCACTTGCCCCATAAACCCAACTTTTTCAAAAGCATCTTTTCGGTTTTCATCGGGCATATTACCGAGTACAATAGGAGCTAATGAGATAGACATAACTTGGTCTGCATCAGTAGTATTTCGCGAAATTTTTCCGCCTTTTACGCCTACAACTTCGCCAAACATATATTTTTCTTCGGGGTTTTCTTTTTCAAGCCACTCGGCATAGTCGGCACCTTTTGAACCATAAATAACACCTTGGTCTCTGGCAACTTGTTTTGCTGCTATTACAAGAGGAGCCAATGCTAAGGACCAGGGTCCTGTTGGGATATATCCGGGGCTTCCGTTACGCATTCCCCAAGCTGCCATTGCTGTAATATTATTTTGAGCTGTAGCTGCTGCAGTGGGGTTAAAAAAGCCGTCAAAGTTTAGGTTTAAATTTCCTATATCAAAATTAGCTGAAGGCAATGAACCTGGATTAAAATCTAAACTTGGTAGCGTACCATATTTAAAGTTTAATTCAAAAATACCCGGAACACAAATTTCAGTTTCTGTGCTGTTACTTCCCTCACAACCAGAATCATCAACAGTACCCGGGTCCCCTTCTACTACCCAAGGTAATACTCCCGGATAAAAATCGGCAGAAGGCAAGGTTCCTCCATTAAATGTTAGTGACGGAGGTGTCCATTCTAACACCTGCGAAAAATCAAACACGTTTATAAGATTGGCAAAGTCCGGAATCGGGAAGCTCTCCCATAAATCTCCTGCTAATAAATCATAGCTTTCTATGCGCCCAGCCATATAATCTCCACCATTTGCGCTTCCGTAGAAAGTTATAAAACGGTTTCTAAAACCTAACTTCCCACTTGCATTTCCATGAATACGTATGGCAATACCGTCTGCTTGATTAGACGTACTGGTGTTTTCAAATAATGCAATATGATCTGCATTGGTACCGCCTACTTCATTGCTTCCTTTTACAACCAAATTTGCTAATATGGTGTTTCCGTTTACCTTAAGTGAATCTGTAAAAGTAGATTTCCCCGTTACTTCCAACTCATTATTTAATTTTGTAATTCCATCTACATTTAATTCTCCCGATAGATTTGTAACACTTGCGTTGTTTACATTCAGTTCACTTTCCAAATTGGTGACTCCTTTAACATTTAACGCATTGTTCAGGTTTGAAATACCTTCAACTTTAAGCTCACCGGATAAATTGGTTATACTTGCGTTGTTTACATTTAGTTCGCTTTCCAAATTGGTAACGCCTTGAACATTTAACGCATTGTTCAGGTTTGAAATACCTTCAACTTTAAGCTCACCGGATAAATTGGTTATACTTGCATTGTTTACATTCAGTTCGCTTTCCAAATTGGTAACTCCTTGAACATTTAACGTATTGTTCAGGTTTGAAATACCTTCAACATTCAAAACACCTGTGAGGTTAGAGGTGCTGTTGTTATTTACATTAAGACCATTGTTTAAGTCTGTTAATTGGTCTACTCGTAGTGTTCCGGTTAAAAAAGTAGCACTGTTATTATCTACCTTTAATACATCGTGAAGGCTGGTAATGCCATGTACTACGAGATTTTGCCCAACAGTTGCATCTCCTTCCACCTCAGAGTCACCTTGAATTAGTTCGTTACCGGCAACTATTAAATTATTGTTTATAATAGTTTCGCCTTCGATAACCAAACCATTATTAAAAGTTGTTAATCCTTCTACGGTAAGTGTTCCGGAAAGGTTTGTTGGTTTTTGGTTGTTTACGTTTAACGGGTTGTTGAGATTGGTTTCTCCATCTACGGTTACATTTCCGTTAATAATAGCATTTTGCGATACAAAAATATTGTTATTAATCGTGGTTTGTCCTTCAACATTAAGTTCGTTTTGAAGGTTTGTAGAGCCAGTTACATTCAGATCTCCCGAAAGGTTAGAGGGGCTTCCGTTTGTTACATCCAGCGTGCTGTTTAAGGTTGTGTTTCCGGTAACATTTAAATCACTATCTAATGTGGTTTTTCCTTGAACACCTAAGTTTCCGGTAATTTGCGTATCGCCATTAAAAGTACTGTTTCCGGTAACAATTAAATCATTATTGAGGGTTAAAATACCTTCTAAAATAAAATCACCATTAAAATTAGATTCGCCTTCTACGTTTAAATCACCGGTAGCATTAATGTTTCGATGGTAGGCATAAGGTATGAAGGTGAGTTTTTGGTTTCCTAAGGGTTCAAAATTAGAGCCTCCGTTAAAATCGATGTCTACTTGAAGATTTTTAGGACTTCCGTCCCAGTTTATTTCGCTAAAAGAGTTACTTCCGGTTTGGGTTCCCTCTCCAATAAAGAGGTTAATCATTCCGTAGGCATCGGTTGAGGTTTTTTGAATTTCTTGATAGTCAATACCACCTGCATTGTTTAAAATAGTAAATTGGATACTAATCTCGTGATTAGGTAAGATGTTATTTGTAGCATCTACACCTGGAAGCTCTTGTGCTTTGGGATTTAAAATTACCGCTTGGTAATTTATTCCGTCTGTTTGTGCAAAACTTATTGTACTAATAAGGAATGCAACTACTGATAATAAGTAAAAGTTTTTCATGATTGCTTTTTTTTTTAATTATTCTTCTTTATTGTCATTTGTTTTTTGTGTTTTAAATTTACTGTTGGACAATGAAAAAACGAGACCTACACCAATAGTGTTTGATAGGTAGTTTAATTTTTGTGAATTTCCGTTTTCGGAACTTTTTCCGTAGCTGTATTGTGTAAAAACGGCGATATTTTGATTGGCTTGATATTGAAAAATGATGCCTCCCCTAAAAAACAAAGTAGTGTCTTTAAACTCTTCTTGCCCTTTAAGGTCAAAGACTTGATTATTTAACGTTTGTGTACCTTGTAGCATAAATTCGGCAGCGGTTCCGGCTCGTAATAACAGTGTGAATTTATTAGCATTTAGTACTTTTAGATCTGCATTAAAATGGACTCCAAGATAGGAAGTGTCCCATTCAAAATAGTTTCCTACCGAGTCGTCACTGCCAATAGCTCCGTACTGATTTAGGCTTATCCCTCCGTAGAGATAGAGTACTTGGTTTACTATGTTATGACGATATCCCATTGCCAAAAAACTTTTGGTTTTTGGTTGTAAATTATCTAAACTTTCTCCTTGTGAGTTGGTAAATTCAAACGAAGTAAAATTTATTCCGGTTTCGGTGATTAATTCTTGTGAATAAGATTGAAACACCAAAAAAAGTATGGGTATAAAAAGGTATATTTTTTTCATAATAGTTATTTTTTAATAAGTTTTGCGGTTAGCTTTTTAGACCCGGCAACAAGGGTTAATAAATAAGTACCACTTGCCAGTTGCGAAATATCTAATTGAAAACTGTTTGTTGGTGCTTGTTTTTTAGAAAAGATGTGCTTACCCGCGATGTTAAATAACTCTATTTGAATAGGGTTTTTTACCACATCATTAAATGCAATTGTTACAAAAGCTTCTACCGGATTAGGAAAAATATGTGCGCTAAGATTTGAAGTGTCGTTAATATATACCTTAATAGAAGCAGGAGGTTGTTGAAAACCTTGTCTAATGGTGTTGTTGTTTGATTGCAAAGTACCTATGGCACTTTGTTGCCCAACACTATGGCTAATGTAGTAGGATGTTCCTGCAATCTCCATAGTTTTTGAAACTCCGCTACTACTCAACGAGGAGCGCTGTACATTTTGCCCGATACCGGTAAAGCAAAGTATCAGGAAAATGAAAGATAATCCAAGTTTTTTCATGACTGAAATAATTAAAGTTAATGATTAGGTGCAAAGTAGCACCTTTAATAACTATAAGTCAATAAGTAAAAACCCGTAAATATCTAAGGGTTAACCCTTAAAGAATAGGTGCATTTTGAAAAACCCACTTTAAAAGGCTGTTTTTTTCGGGTTTTAGATTGAGTTTTTTGCAGATATTATAGCGATGGGAGTCTATTGTTTTTGGAGAGACAAAGAGCATTTCGGCTATTTCTTTTGTAGTTTTTTCTTTAGCGATAAGGCGTAGAATATTTAATTCGGTTTTGGTGAAAATAGAAAAGTCTATTACAGAGTCTTCAATGTAGCTTTCAATTTCTTTACTGAAGTATTTTTTTCCGCTTAACACGGTTTTAATACAATGAGAAATTTGGTTAATAGAAAATTCTTTTAACACATAGCCCATTACATCCAATTTAATAATTTCCTTAAAAAAACTTCGTTCTTTATGAAGGGTAAGAAAAATGATTTTTGTAGGCAGCTTGAGTTGTCTAATTTTTTTTGCTACTTCTATACCGTCCATAATGGGCATTTCAATATCTAAAATAGTAATTTCGGGCTGAATAAAAGTAATGAGTTGCAAAGCCTCCATACCGTTGTTTGCTTTATGTGTATTAATTTCGGGCAATTCTTTTTCAATCACAGAAATAACACCTTCTAATAAGATGGGATGATCATCTGCAACTACTATATTAATTTTTTTGCTCATTAACGATAGGAAGTTAAGGTGATGATGGTTCCTTTGTTTTTTTCGGTTTCAAAGTTAATTTTTCCTTTTAAAAATAAGGCGCGTTCTTGTAAGGATTTTAATCCGAAACTTTTTTTGTTTTGGTTTGTTTCAAAATTAAACCCTTTTCCGTTGTCTTGAATAGTAACGGTGACTTTATTTTTTTCTTTTTTTGCCGTTATTTTAGCTGCCGTTGCTCCCGAGTGTTTTATGATATTATTAAAACATTCTTGAACGATTCGATAGAGATAGATTTCTTTTTCTTTCGGGAAGAAATTATCGATGTTTTCTATTTCTTCGGTAACAAATATTTCGGTGAGTTCATTGATATCTTCTACAATGTTTTTTAGTGCTTTTGTTAATCCGAATTTTTCTAATTGGACGGGATGAAGGTTTCGGGAAATATATCTTATTTCTTCAATGGTTTTATCTATTAGTTTTAGGGTTTTATCCGGGTTTAATTGAAGCGAATTTTTAATAAGCAGCAAGTTTTGCCCTACTCCGTCATGAAGTTCTTTAGATACACGCTTGCGTTCTTTTTCTTGTGCTTTAATTAAAGATTGAGTAAATTTTTGTTGTTCAATTTTTTTACGGCGTTGTGTAAAATAAATGTATGAGAATCCAAACAATAACACAAATGCGGTTACCCAAAACTTAAACCAATCTGTTTTCCAAAAAGGGAGTAATATTTCAAAAGAGTAGGTTTCAGGTACCTTTTGCCAGATGCCAAAGCCATTATCTGCTACAAATTCAAATGTGTAATCCCCCGGAGGTAAATACGAATAGGTTACTTTGTTATTAAAAGAAGGCTTGGTCCATTTACTGTCTCTAAGCCCTTTTAATCTGTATTTATATTTGATGTTTTCAGGATAGGTTAATGAAGTTGCTGAGAGCTTAAAGGTTAGATGATTTTTATTATAAGGTAAAATGGTTTTATTATTTTTTAGGTATAAACTATCATTTAATTTTTCAGAAAAAAGAGCTACTTCTTTAATTTTTAATTGAGGAGCTGTTTTGTTTTTATTAAACTTAAGAGGAGAAAATTTTAGCATGCCGTTATTTGTCCCTAAATAAATAGCGTTGTTTATTTTGGTAATGGCTTTACTAGATTCTCCTTTTATAAATCCAATATTTCTTCCGTAGGTTTCAACAACAACAGAGTCTTTTTTAATTAAAGAGTTGATGTCTATTTTAGAAAGTGAAGATGATGATCCTACCCAGAGTGTGTTATCATCTACTAAGATTGAATTAAAACCTCTAATACCGGGAAATCTATCTCTAGAGAATGATTTGTAGGTATAGGTTGTATCTATTAATTTTACATAGATTAATGCATCTAAGGTTCCTGCAAAAAATTCGGTGTCAGAAAATCGGGTTATTTCTAAAAATGTGTTTATGGATGCGGGTAAATCGGTTATTATTTTTACCTTGTTGCGGTGGTATTCTTTTAAGTTTTTTAAGGATGTGATGATAATTTTGTCATCTAATAACATTAAATCTCTGGCGTTTAAGCCGGTTACTTTTTTTATTGTTATCTTGTTATTTTTTATTTCTTGCAGGTTAAATTCTCCTGCAAATACAAGTGTGCTATCTTTTTTTAAAATAATGTCATAAAAAATTTCTTTATTTAAGTGATCTTTTAGCGATTGGTTTACAATGCCATATTTTTTTGTGGTACTGCACCATAGGTTGTTTTTAGCATCAAAAGCTATGGCGTGAACGTATTCGTCTTTTAGTCGGGGGTTAAAAAATTTTCCGTTATAAAAATTCACAATCCCTCTTTTAGTGGCAATAAAAAGCGTGTCGCCTTTGTTTGTTTCAAAATCATTTATTTGTTTGTTGGGTAACCCGTCTTTTTCGGTATAATATACAAAGGCAAAATCTCTAAATTTTGTAAGCCCGTTATTTTGCGATGCAATCCATTTATTATTTTCTGAATCTATTATGAGTTTTAGGGTGTAATCATCCGGCAATCCGTTTTTAGAATTAACCACAGTGAAAGTGTTTTTCTTGTCGTAGACTGCAAAGCCGTTTCCGTAAAGACCTAACCAAAAATTTCCTTCTTTATCTTCAGCAATACTCATTATTCTGTTTCTGTGCGATTTTCCTTTAAGTTTATGTACGGTGAGTGTATTATTTTTATAATTAAAAATACTTCCATAGGAACCTATCCAAATAGACCCGTCTTTATCTTCATAGAGCGAATAACAAATATTATTAATCGTTGAATTTTTATCATTAATCATTTCTATTTTAAAAGGAGAAGGTTTTATTTTAGCAATGCCTCGTCCTAAGGTTGCCACCCAAATAGTGCCGTCTTTAGATTGCATAGCATTGCTTGGAAAAGCATAACCCTCTTTAGAATTAGCTTTATAGATCTGTGATAATTTTCCATCTTTGTAGGTAAAAATGTAAGCTGTTGCAAACATCCAGATAGTGCCGTCTTTAGTTTCTAAAAACTGCATTACACCGGCTAATTGTTGATTTAGTAATGGTTCTTCAAGTGTAAAAACTTTTCCGTTTTCAATATAATTTATTCCATTTGAATAATACCCTACCCAGATTCTTCCTTTAGAGTCTTCAAAAATTGTTTTTGCCAAATTATTTTTTAATCCGTTACTTTTATTGTAGTGAATAAATTCCGTTCCGTTAAAATTACTTACTCCGAAATAGGTTGCCAACCATAACGTTTTGTCTTTTGCCTGTATAACATCAAATACTTCGGCGCTAACCCCGTCATCTATCCCATAATTTTTAAAAAAGTACTGTTGAGAAAATGAAGTAAATGGAAAGAGAATTGCTAAAAATAATAATAAACAATTGTTTTTCATTTATTGGGGAGGATTGGTTTTCCGTGTAAATTACAAAAATTATTTTACTTTGTCTTCGGATTCCAAAAAACGGTATCAAAGTTTTGAATTTGATTGTTAACCACTTTAATGCCTTCGTTTTCTAATAATTGTTGCATTAAGTTGGTGCCTTGAAAGTGATGTTTTCCGGTAAGCAGCCCGTTTCGGTTTACTACTCTATGTGCCGGTATTTCGGGTTTGTTGTGGGCGGCATTCATTGCCCAACCTACCATACGTGCGCTTTTTGGAGCGCCCAAATAAGCAGCAATGGCTCCGTAGGAAGTAACTTTTCCGGTTGGAATTTGCTTTACAACGGCATATACTTTATCAAAAAAACCGGAATCTTTCATGACATATTTTGCAGAATT
The DNA here is from genome assembly GCA_027081505.1 of Flavobacteriaceae bacterium. Classification (GTDB taxonomy): domain Bacteria; phylum Bacteroidota; class Bacteroidia; order Flavobacteriales; family Flavobacteriaceae; genus Marifrigoribacter. The sequence goes on along the minus strand of JALWKK010000075.1, from coordinate 10,611 downwards.
TTTAAAAAAGTAATAATTGCAATAATAGCGGTAATAATTCCTAATATTTTATTCATATTAAACCGAAAAGGTTTTTGGTTTTCTTTTGCTCTAAAAAACCAAACATAAATAATTAACACGGCAAAAGTGCCCATAGCAGATGCCAAAGCTGCCGGAAACAAGTAGGGTTTGTTAAAAGTAAACCACCCGAAACTTGAAAAAGTAATACTTATATATACCCAGTAAGGAAACGGCAGCACATTAAGTGCGGCAAGAAACATTCCCGAAAAAAAACGACTGGTTTTTGAATGTTGTGCTTCTTGCCGTAGCTCTCTTCGAGTATCTTTGGCAATGAATAAAAAATAAACGGTAAGACTCACAAAAATTCCCAGTGCTACTTTTTGCAAAAGGTCTATAAGTTCGGGGTTTTTATTTAAATAACGGGCAAATAATAAGGCTATATAGGTTTGAAAAAATACCGTAACAATCACACCCGATGAAAAAACAAAAGCTTTTTTTCTACCTTCTTTTCTACTTACTTTAGCAGCGTAGATATTAAGCAATCCCGGCGGAAGCACCGAAATAAATGCCATAATAAAACCAATAAAAAAATTAGTTACGAGAGCCACGTGTTTGGGTTGATTAGTGTGTGAATTTACAAAAAATGATTTTAATGTACTTTAAACCGGATGTAGGTTATCTTTTTTCCTTGTTCTAAAAACTGTTGCTCATAAAAGGTTTTAACGGCAGTTGCTTCCTCCGGAACACCGGTACTGCCATAAATATCGTGATTGCTGTAGATTATTGTTTTTCCCATTCCGTGTAATAAACCCAAGGTGTAACCATGCATAAATTCACTATCAGTTTTAAGGTGTACAACACCCGGTCCGGAAAGTATTTTGTTGTATTTCTCTAAGAAATTTTTATTTGTTAAACGATGCTTGGTGCGTTTGTATTTTATTTGAGGATCGGGGAAAGTTATCCAGATTTCTTGCACTTCAGCTTCTGCAAAAAACAAGTCGATAAGTTCTATTTGGGTTCGTAAAAAGCGTACATTTTTTAATTCTTCTTCCAAAGCGGTTTTGGCACCTCTCCAAAAACGAGCGCCTTTAATGTCAACACCAATGTAATTAATATCAGGATTTTTTTTTGCAAGCGCAACGGTATATTCGCCTTTACCGCAACCCAATTCTAAAACAATAGGATTGTTGTTTTTAAAAATAGTTTTTTTCCAATTTCCTTTTAGCTTTAATTCGTTGTTAAAAGCCTGTTCACGTGTAGGCTGAATAACATTGGCAAAAGTTTCGTTTTCTTTAAATCGTTTGAGTTTGTTTTTACTTCCCACGGTCATTTTTTTTCCTCGCAAAAATACTGAAATATTATTGCCTGCATAATACTACCTTTGTTTTGTGAAACAAAAACCTACCATACTAATTGCTCCTTTAAATTGGGGGTTGGGTCATGCTACGCGATGCATTCCTATTATTAAAGCTTTAGAAGCAAGAAACTATACTGTTGTTATTGCTTCAGATGGAGATTCGTTACAGCTTTTAAAAAAAGAATTTCCGCATTTAAAGACGTTTGCATTACCTTCCTATAACATTACCTATCCTAAAACCGGAGGACGGTTTTTTGTTTGGCACTTTGTTAAAAAAATACCTCGTTTTATAAAAACATATAATGCCGAAAAAAACGTAATTAACAAATTAGTTGCTTTTAATGAAATAGATTTTATACTTAGTGATAATCGTTTTGGAGTGTACCATAAGGACATCCCGAGTATTTATATATCGCACCAGTTACGTGTGTTAAGCGGTGTTTTTTCAGGCGTTTCTACTTGTCTTCATCAAAAAATAATTGGTAATTTTAAACAATGTTGGGTTCCGGATGTAAGCGGAAAAGATAACTTTAGCGGAATGTTAAGCCGTGCCAAAACAGAAATTCCTGTAAAAAATATGGGTTTATTAAGTCGGTTTAAAAAAGAAAATCTTTCCTATAAATATGATATCTGTGTATTGTTATCGGGTCCTGAACCCCAACGAAGCTATCTGGAAAAAATCTTGATTTCCAATTTAAAAAACTCTCGTTACAAAGTAATACTTATTCAAGGAAAAGTTGAAAAAAAACAAGAATTCTTCCGCTTTGCAAACATAAAAAAGGTAAATTTTATGACGAGTAAAAATCTTGAAAAAACACTAAATCAATCCAAACTTGTTATTGCTCGTTCGGGATATTCTACCATAATGGACTTAGCTGTATTAAATAAAAAAGCATTTTTTATTCCTACTCCCGGACAGTTTGAACAAGAATATCTTGCAAAAAGGATGTACCGTTTAAAAATTGCGCCTTTTTGTAAACAAGAGGATTTTTTGATTGAAAAGTTACACGAAGTTGAAGATTACTCGGGGTTTAAAGAAGTTGATTTAAATACTAATTGGGATGATTTATTCGGCTTTTTCGAGGGTAAATGAAAATTCCGATCCTACGCCAAACTGACTTTCCACATATATTTTTTCGTTATGAGCTTCCATAATATGTTTTACAATTGCCAATCCCAGACCGCTTCCTCCGCTTTCTCTCGAGCCGCTTTTGTCTACTCTGTAAAACCGTTCAAAAACACGTTGCAAGTGTTCTTCTTTGATACCAATTCCGTTATCGGTAACTCGCACAAGATATTTGCTGTTTGTCAAATCATCGATGCTTACTTCAACCGTGCCGTTTTCTTTTGAATATTTTATTGCGTTTACCAGTAAATTGGTTATAACTTGGCGTATGCGCTCTTTGTCGGCAAATACTAATTTTGGCTTGTAAATCAGGTCGAAAGTAAGTGTTGCTTTTTGTTCATTTGCTTTCATTTCGAGCAAATCAAATACATTCTGAATTATTTCAACTACATCAAATGCTTCTTTGTGCAAGTCTAAATCTCCGGATTCAAATTGAGTAATCATATCCAAATCTTTTACGACGTAGATAAGTCGCTCTATTCCTTTGTGGGCTCTTTTCAGGTATTTTTCAGACACTTTTTTATCGTCTAAAGCCCCGTCTAACAGGGTTAACAAATATCCTTGCGCCGTAAACAGAGGTGTTTTTAGCTCATGGGCTATGTTGCCTATAAAATCTTTACGATAGTTTTCTCTTATTTTTAATGTTTCAATCTCTAGTTTTTTTGCATGTGCAAACCGTTCTACTTCTTTGGTAAGTGTTTCCATATCGGTAGTTACGGGTTGTGTGGAAAGGCTGGAAGCATCAAGCAGGCTTACATCATCGTATATTTTTTTTATTCGTTTATAAATAAATTTTTCTACCCGTTGCTGTATAATAATAAAAGAAATTACATAGCATGATAAAGCAAATAAAAATAATAACACATAAGAAAACGATTGGTAATAAATTAAAAGTAAGACCAAAACCACCGATAAAATCACGGTAATGTACCCTGAAGTATAGGCAGCAAATTTGTATGTTTTTTTAAATTTAACCGGCATTTTTCAGTTTGTGCCTGTGGCAGGTAAATTTGGTTAGTGGTTTATGTTGTTCTTTAATAAATATGGTTGACACTTGGTATGTTTTCTAAAACTTTCTTTTAATAACATTTTTTATCTTTTATATGAACTTAAATTTCATTTGTCTTGTAAAGCGAACCGGAAATAAACTCTGCTGTGGAACAACTCATCAAGGAACAGATTTACCAATCAAAATGTGCCAAGAAAAAAAATTTTGTTCTTTCCTTATTTTCTTCTTCAAAGATATAAACTTTTTTGGTTGCTGTACCTTGAAAAATCCCATCATTTTTCTTTACAGATAACCGTATTGTTTTCATAATATATTTTTAAGAATAATTGTTTGCAAATATCTGTCTCAAATTTTCCAGCAAGGTTTAACGAAATGTAAAAAAGTGTAAAAAATAACCTCGTTATTTATAAATAGCTTGTCCTGTTTTTGCTACATTTTTGCTATTATAATATAATCGGTTTAACATTACACCGATTTTTTTATTCCAAGTTTATTTAGAAGAACAAAAAAAAACGTATTTTTACACTTAATTTTCAACATAAACATACTAAAAAGGTAGCTTTTTGAGTTACACAACTACACAATAAACCAAATTATTTTGAAGGGCATATATAAAATCTCATTTTTACTACTTGTCGTGCTTACCATAGCCGCTTGTTCTCGTAAAAAAAATACATTCATTAATAGAAATGCACACGCGGTAAAAGCCGAATTTAACGGTCTTTATAACGGAAACATAGCTTTTGAACAAGGCAAACAAGAAATCTCACAATCCTATCGTGATAATTTTTGGGAAATATTACCGGTAGAGCGTTTTCAGTCAGAAGACGATATGGCACTACCGGGAAAATCAAAAAATGCCAATTTTGAAAAAGCTGAAGAAAAAGCCACCAAGGTTATTCAAAAACACTCGATGTACATCGATGGCAAAGAGTACAACCCCCAAATAGACGAAGCTTTTATCCTATTAGGCAAAGCGCGCTATTATGACCAGCGATTTGTTCCGGCATTAGATGCTTTTAACTACATTTTGGATAAATATCCCACTTGCAATAACATAAACCAAGCAAAAGTCTGGAAGGCAAAAAGCAACATTCGGTTAAAAAATCCGGAAGGAGCTATTGAAGACTTAGAAAATCTTTTAAAACAACACGAACTCGAAGGTCAGGATTTAGCAGACGCAACAGCAATTTTAGCACAAGCGTTTATAGAATTGGATTCGTTGGATGCGGCACTCCCTTATATTAAACAAGCGGTTAAAACCGAAAAAAACAAAGAGCTCAAAGGCAGATATACCTATATAAAAGGACAGCTATACGATAGGCTTGGGTTTAAAGACAGCGCAAATATCGCTTACGACGAAGTTATTGAGCTAAACCGAAAATCGCCTCGCGTGTATATGATTCATGCCTACATTGCCAAGGCAAAAAATTTCGATTTTGATAAAGAAGACCGGCTTGCACTGTTAGAAACGCTTCAAAAGCTCGAAAAAAACAGAGAGAACAGACCTTTTTTAGATATTATTTATAACCAACTAGGCGATTATTATCGCAAAAGCAATAGTGTTGATACAGCAGTGGTTTACTATAACAAATCGATAAAAGCCTATAACGACGATAAAATATTACAGTCGGTTAATTACAAAACCCTTGCCGAAATTAACTTCGATGCTGCTCAATACCGCACAGCCGGAGCGTATTACGACAGTACGCTGACACATCTTACCGAAGGCACAAGACAATATAGACGCATTAAGAAAAAACGCGACAATCTTGATGACGTAATAAAATATGAAGAAATAGCCATAAAAAACGATAGTATTTTGCGTTTGGTCGCGATGAGCGAACCCGAACAAATAGCCTTTTTCAAACAATACACAGACCGCCTAAAACAAAAAGCTATTGATGACTCCATTGCAAATTTAAAAGCCGAAGAAGAAATAGCAAACAACGAGTTTTATAAAAAGAACCATAATATCGGAGAAAAAAGAGGAGGTCCAAAAGCCGGAAAGTTTTACTTCTACAACACAACTACAGTTGCTTACGGCAAACAAGAGTTTAGAAAAATCTGGGGAAATCGCCGATTGGAAGATAATTGGCGCTTATCCAGTAAGAAAAGCAGATTAAATAACGACTCCGATACCGCCGAAGTAAGTGATGAAAAATCTATTTCGGATAAAGATTTATATAAACCCGAAACCTACTTAGCATTAATACCAAAAGACCAAAAAGTAATAGACAGTCTGGCAAAAGACCGAAACTTTGCATACTACCAATTAGGATTAATCTATAAAGAAAAATTTAAAGAACACAACCTTGCTGTTGATCGTTTAGAAAAATTACTTACCCTGGATCCCGAAGAACGACTCATACTTCCCGCAAAATATAATTTGTACAAATTATACCAAGAATTAGACGACAATGAAAAAGCCGAGTTTTATAAAAACGACATCATTACCAACAGCCCAAACTCACGTTACGCCGAGATTTTAACCAATCCCGATGCAAACTTGGCAACAGATGAGTCCAGTCCCGAATATAAATACAACGAACTGTATAAAGATTTTGAAAATCAGAACTACCAAAAAGTAGTTGCCAAAAGCGACGAATACATAACTATTTATTTTGGCGATGCCATTGTGCCAAAATTTGAGTTGTTAAAAGCAACAGCATTAGCTCGTCAAAAAGGTTATAATGCTTATAGAAAAGCACTTAACTTTGTAGCACTTAACTATCCCAACACAAAAGAAGGCAATCAAGCTCAAGAAATAATTAGCACCGTACTTCCAAAATTGGCAGACAAAACATTTTTTGGCGACCAACAAAGCGATAAATGGAAAATAATTTATCCGTTTAACAGTACCGATAAATCTTCAGCCGAAGCATTGAAGAAAAAATTAGACGAAGCCATTGCAAAATATAACCACACCCAAATGCAAACATCCTTAGACTATTATAACCCCGAAAAATGGTTTGTAGTCATTCATGGTCTTAACACACGACTGGGCGGAAAAGGTTTTGCCGAGATGTTAACCGAAAATAAAGACTACAAAATAACATCCAACCATTTTGAAATTTCTACGCCTAATTATGAAATACTTCAAATACATAAAAATCTAGAAGAATATCTCACTGCCGATTTATCTAACGTTGAAAAAATAAAAAAAGAGAAATACTCTAAAACCGGTTGGAAAAAAAATGTAAGTGAAGAAGAAGAAAAAAAGATTTTAAAAGAAAAAGAAAAAAGAGAAAAAAGAAAAATGAAAGAAATGAATCGCAGAAGAAGAAACCCTTCCGGAGAAAACAAAAACAACAATAAAAGCCCACGCTCCGGAAAGCAACCGAGAAGCGAAAAAGGTAGAGGTTAATTTTTATAATCCCCAAATCCCCATATAGCATGTTTTCAGACAAAAAAGACAAAAAAAACGTAGAACCGGGAACCGGTCAAAACCGTATTAGCGAAGGCACCAAATTTACAGGTGATATTTCATCAAAAGGATTTTTTAGAATCGATGGTAGCATAGAAGGAAAAATTGAAACCCCTTCCAAAGTAGTTTTGGGTAAATCCGGTAAAATTAATGGAACCCTAACTTGCGAAAATGCCGATATTGAAGGAACATTTAACGGAAAACTACAAGTTACCGGAACCTTAACACTGCGGGCTTCTGCAAAAATTGAAGGCGAAGTAATCGTCGGGAAATTAGCCATAGAACCCGGCGCAATTTTTAATGCTACCTGTACTATGCAAGGAGCAGAACAAAAGTTAACAACAAACAAAGCCCAACACAACACAAATCCTTATTTGCAACGAAAGCGATCTAAAAAAGCAGTTGCCGACCCTTCTTAAACATGACCAAAAACAAAAATAATTCGGTTAAACGTTGGGTGGCACTGTCGGCTATCGGTATAGAAATGGGAGTAATCATTTATGTCTTTGTAAAGTTAGGAACTTGGCTAGATCAGCAATACAATCCGGAAGGTAAAATATTTACCGTTATTTTTACGCTAGCAGGAGTTGCCGGATCGCTGTTTCTGGTGCTAAAACAAACCAACCGCTTAAATTCATAAAAAGTGTCTAAAAAATCTATTCGGTTTGTACTGTTAATGTTTGTGGTTTTAATAGTTGTTTTTATAATTCATAACAGCGTTTTAAATTACTATCAAATCCCCTTATTATCAAATTATGTGCTACTGTCTTACTTGCTTAATTTTGGACTTGCAATAGCTATTTTGGTACTTGTGGAAAGAGCAATTAAAAAAAAATCTATCCATTCCGGAATGTTCTTTATAACCGGAAGCGCATTAAAATACCTTGTGTTTTTTATAGTTTTATATCCTTTGTTTATTGAAGACAATATCATTAGCAAGCCCGAATTCGCTTCCTTTTTTGTGCCATATTCCGTTTGTTTGGTTTTAGAAGTAACCTATCTTTCAAAACAACTTAATAATCAGACTTTTTAATACAGCATGAGCTTTTAAAAGATGACAAAAACCTTACCAAAAGTAAGGAAAAAACCATACAACAGGCTGCAAATCAAAAATTTAACACAAAAAAAATTTTGATAATTCAAAGTTTTTTTTTAGCTTAGCCTGCAAATCCCGAAAAAGTAAAAATGCTTGCAAGCCATTTTGCAGTACCGGTTGCAAACGGTAGTGCGACGGAAGAATTATTGTTTAATTTAAAAGACTTACAAATTATGAAAACAAAAATTTTTTACATTGTTATTAGTAAGCATATCTTGGTTTACATTTTCGCAAGTACCACATAATGTTGATGTCCCTAGCAACAATTCAGCAGAAAGAGTTGCGAGGTTTAAAGTTCAAGGGGTCAACAGAGACTTTTTAGAAATAACGAACGCAACTCAGCATAATGGCAAATTTATTCCAATTTTATGGGGGCATCAAGAATCCGACAATCGTTATGATTTAGCTTTTTTTGCAACAACAAAGTCAAGTTTAGATAATGGCTCAATACCTCTAATGAAATTTAGAGCTGAAATAAGAAATTCTATTAACTTAAATGCGCCGAACGGCACCAGTACTTTTCCTTGGGGGAATGTAGGAAGCAATGTTATTAACAGACCTGTTTTTGCTTGGGAAAATGGAGACACACAATTAATGACAATGCGCGCCAATGGAAATTTAGGTATTGGACTAATTAATCCATTAGAGAAATTACATATTAACGGTAGCATTAGGGGAAATGCAACGGGAGGTGCATTACAAGTTAAAACTCAATATGGCTCAATTAATGTTGGTCCACAAAACTCCGATTGGGCTCATTTATACACAGATAGACCAAAGTTTATTTTTAATAAACCTGTTTATGAAATTTCAGGCAAATTTAGTTCCTATTATGGCTCAAACTTATATCTTCAAGCAAGTGGAGTGACTAGAATTTTTGTAGATAGATATAGTGGTTATGTTGGTATTGGAAATACAAGTCCAACTTCTAAATTAGATATTAATGGAACACTCCGGATAAGAACTTTAAGCACAAATTTTTCAGATAGTTATGTCTTAACAACAGACAATAACGGGTATGTACACAAAAGGTTAATATCTTCAATTGGGGGTGGTTCAAACAATTGTGGGTCTAATAATTTTGTAATAAAAAATTCAAACGGTAATAATAATTGTAGTCAAATATTCGATGACGGTAGCAAAGTAGGGATAGGTACTTCATCTCCGTCGTATAGGTTAAGTGTTAATGGTGCAGTACACTCAATGACAAATCTGTTTATATCGGATAGAAAATTTAAAAAAAATATTGAAGATATAAAAAAACCCCTTGAAACCATTTTAAATTTGCATGGTAAAACGTACAATTGGAGAAAAAAGGAATTTAAAAAATATAATTTTACAGACAGAAAGCAAATAGGATTTATTGCACAAGAGGTAGAAAAAATTATTCCTGAAGTTGTATTTGTAGATAAGGATGGAGAATATAGCATGAATTATACAGCTATAATACCCATTTTGGTTGAAGCAATTAAAAAGCAACAAGAACAAATAAATTACCTTAAAGATAAAATAATTGATTATAAAAGCTTAGATGTGAAAGACAATTTAGGTTTAACTAAGACCTATTTTTCTTCAAATTATCCAAACCCTTTTGCCGTAACAACGAGAGTAAATTATTATATAGACGAAAATGTTATAAATGCAAATATTATTTTATATGATACTATCGGTAATATGCTCAGAAAATTTAATTTAACCGAAAGAGGGCAAAAATCCTATATTATAATTAACAAAAAAGATCTCCAAACAGGAATTTATTTTTATACTCTTATAGTTGATGATAATGTGATAGGCACAAAAAAAATGATTATTAAGTAGTATTTATTACTAAAATATTTTGTAACTTTTAGGCTCTGTAACCGGAGCCTTTTAATTTTTATAATTAGCTATGGGATTTATAAAAAACCTTATTTACAGTATCTCTAATAAAAAGATGATACCTTTTTTTAAAAGGCAACCTATTTTTCCTTATTATCATATTATCAGTGATGAAAAATTGCCACACGTAAAACATTTATATAAATATAAGAGTATTCAATCCTTTAAAAAAGACATAGAAGTTCTATCAAAATATTATGAACCAATTGATATTAAGAATGTGTTATTAACATATTCGGAGAGGTTAATAATACCCGAAAATTCTTTTTTGTTGAGTTTTGATGACGGATTAAAAGAAGTATATGATATTGTTTTTCCTATTTTGAGAGAGAAAAATATTAAAGCCATTTTTTTTATAAACCCAAATTTTATTGATAATGAAAATTACCTTTTAAGACACAAGCTAAGTTTCATTGTTGCTAAATTGGAGGGTTGTAATGACATGAAAATCAAGAAAAAAATAGGGGATTTACTTTCTATAAAAGATAACGACATATATAAAATCAGGAAAAAAATATTAACTTTTAGAGAAGAGGATAAGCCATTTATAAATGAAATTTGCGAAATTCTTGAGATTGATTTTTTAAAAGAAAACATATATTTAACTAAGAGTCAAATTAAAGAAATTATCGATGCAGGATTTTTTATTGGAGCACACACAATGTCGCATCCGAGATTAACGTTATTGTCTTTAGAAAAACAAAAAGAAGAAATTATT
>JALWKK010000074.1 GCA_027081505.1 Flavobacteriaceae bacterium | reverse complement strand
TTTGGAGTTTTTCTTCAATTGTAAAGGTTCTTTTTGTTTTCATATAGGACAAAATTATACTAAATATTTAAATAGAATCTTGTCCGACTTTTTTGGGGGCTAATACATGACTGCAATTCCAGATTTTATTACTCCAAACAAAGTTAAGTATATCGAACAACAAGAATTTGATTATAGAGGAAAAAATCTAACAGCAAAAAACTTGAATGATTCAATTAGAATATGGCTAACTGAAACTGAATTAGAGATGAAAAAAATGAATAAATAATAACATATGCTAACAAAGTATAAAAATAATAGCCGAAATAGTAGTAAACCTGCCTGCCGGCAGGCAGGTATGAACATTGTAGCACGCAACAAGATTAGTAGTAAATTGAAAAATTCTACTTCCGAAATCGGCTACTATTCTTATGCAAACCGTTAGGCTTTGTGCAAAAAACAGAAAAGTAATCAGAAAATCCTTATCAATTGTTTGAAAAATTGATTATTTTTGAAAATAAATTTTAAAGTGGTATAATTTGACCACTTTGGAAAATGTTAAATATGAGCAAGATAAAGAAACTTGAAATAGAAAATACGATAATATCAATAACTAAAATTAATGAAGATGATTTTATTTGCTTAACCGATATGGCAAAAGCAAAGAAAGGAGATAATAGAGCTGCCGACATAATTAAAAATTGGATAAGAACACGAACTACTATTGAATTTCTTGGAACTTGGGAAATATTATACAACCCGAATTTTAATGTGGTAGAATTTGACCACTTTAAATCAGAAGCAGGATTGCCAATATTTGTATTAAGCCCAAAACAGTGGATTGAAAAAACAAATGCAATTGGCATAACTTCAAAATCCGGAAGGTATGGCGGAACTTATGCTCATAGAGATATTGCTTTTGAATTTGGTGCGGCAATCAGTCCAACTTTTAAACTATACTTAATAAAAGAGTATCAGAGATTTAAAGCAATAGAAAGTAATCAATATAATATTGAATGGAATGTAAAACGAATATTAAGTAAGGCAAATTATCATCTTCATACTGATGCAGTTAAAAACTATATTTTACCCAAAAAGAACTATACAAAAAATACTGAATGGTTGAGTTATGCAGAAGAAGCAGATTTATTAAATGTTGCTCTTTTTAAATGTACGGCAAAAGATTGGAGAGAAGCAAATCCCGAACTTGCCAAAAAAGGAATGAATATTAGAGATATTGCGAGTATAAATGAGCTTGCTATTCTTTCGAATATTGAAAGTATGAATGCAGAAATGATACGAAAAGGTATTCCTAAAAATGAAAGGTTTAAGCAACTTAATGATATTGCTGAATATCAGTTGAATGTTCTGAACAAAAAAGATAGTTTAAAAGCATTAAAAAAGTTAAGTGACGATATTTACCTTGAAAAAAATAACGAATAAAAAGCACAAAAGCCTAGCAATTTGTACAAGTCATTGGGCGACTAATAGTTAAAATGAAAGTAAGTGAATATAAATATAGATTAGTGTTAAATGAAAAGTTTGTGCTATAAAACGCTCAACGCCCCATACACTAACCGTTGTAGGTAAATCCCCATAAACCTCATAACCTTCAAGCCCTTCGGCTAACGATAAAATCTGTATCTTAGCTATTTTAATCATAGCTCTTTGCAAGGCCGTTTTTTAAAGTGTTGCTACTTGTGTAAGCACAGCGCAATCCTGGTTGGAATGTTTGCCACAAGCCCATTGGCGATACCATTATTGGTAATCCCGTTCAGAATAATTTCTTTGCCTAAAGCACATTCCCTTAGAGCTTGTCGGAAAAAACAAAAAAATTAATCGAGTTATTAAAAGAATACAAACAAGCACTTATTTCGGAAGTGATAACGGGAAAAATAAAAGTAGTTTAATGAAAAATATTGATAATAAATACAGTTGGACGGAATGGCGTAAATTTCCTGACCCGAGAAAAGGAGAATATTTATTTGCACCTTTTGGCTATGGTGTTTATCAATTAAGAAATAATAAAACAAATGAATTTATTCTTTTCGGGAGTGGAAAGAATTTGGCTTATCGAATGTCATCTTTATTACCTAAACCTTTTGGACAAGGCACCCGCAATAATGAAGAAAAAAGAGAATATGTTTTAAATAATATTACAAATATTGAATACAGAACCGTTGCTTTTATATCTATAAACGAAATGAAAGATTGTGAACAAGAATTAAAGCAACTTAAAATACATAAATTTAATACTTAAAGAAAAAGCATTATGACACTTTGTGTATCTTGGATAAGAAAAGTAAACAATCGTGAAAAATTAATCTTTTTAGAAAGCGAAAAAGAATTAATTAAAGACGAGCAATAATTATGACAAATATTACTACCGAAAATACATTTGAAACGGCAATTGTTCAATCTTTGATTGAAAATGGTGGCTATACATTAGGTAACGCACCTGATTACAGTCCTGAATTGGGATTGTTCAAATATGAAGTATTAAAATTTTTGCAGGAAACCCAACCCGAAAGCTGGAAAAAGATTTCGGCTATTCACGGCGAAAATGTGGAGAATCGCATTATTCAACGCATCTATAAAGAAATGGATTTGCGCGGTAGTCTTGATGTTATTCGTAATGGTTTTACGGATTACGGTGTGCGTTTCAAACTGGCTTTTTTCAAACCCGAAACCGGTTTTAATCCCGATACACAAAAACTATACGAACAAAATCAATTGCGGGTAATACGACAAGTGTATTATCAAACAAAAATAAAAACTCGGTAGATATTGTCCTTTCATTAAACGGCGTTCCTGTTGCAACCATTGAATTAAAAAATCATTTTACCGGACAAAGCACGGATAATGCCAAAAAACAATATGCCACATCCAGAGATAACAGAGAATTGCTTTTTGCTTTTAAAAAGCAGGCTTTTGTGCATTTTGCCGTAGATGATGAAGAAGTATTTATGACCACAAAAATTGACGGCAAAAAAACTTTTTGGCTACCCTTCAACAAAGGACACAACAAAGGCAAAGGCAATCCGCCCAATCCAAACGGCTACAAAACCGATTATTTGTGGAAAGAAATATTGGTAAAAGGCAGTTGGCTTGATATAATTCAACGATATATCCATTTGCAAGTTGAAGAAATTGAAATCGACGGCAAAACATTCAAAAAAGAAAAATTGATTTTTCCGCGTTTTCATCAATTGAATGTGGTAAGAAAAATTACGGCGGATACAAAAGAAAAAGGTGCGGGAAAAAATTATTTGGTTCAGCATTCGGCAGGTTCGGGTAAAAGTAATTCCATAGCTTGGCTGGCTTATCGTTTGTCGAGTTTACACAACAACCAAGACGAAAGAATATTTGACAGCGTAATAGTTGTAACCGACCGTAGAGTATTAGACCAACAATTACAAAACACCATTTACCAATTTGAACACAAAACAGGTGTTGTTCAAAAAATTGATAAAAACAGTCAACAATTGGCTTATGCCATAAATTCCGGTTCGCATATCATCATTACAACCTTACAAAAATTTCCGTTTATTCTTGATGAAGTTGCAAACACCGATAACCGTAAATATGCGGTAATAATTGATGAAGCACATAGTTCGCAAGGTGGAGAAGCACATAAAAAAATGAAAGAAGCATTAACGGCAATTGACTTTAAAACGGATGATGATATAGATACGGAAGATTTAATCAGCTTGAATATTGAGAAATCGGCAGAAGCTCGCGGACAACAAAAAAATATTTCATTTTTTGCCTTTACGGCTACGCCTAAATATAAAACACTTGCCATTTTCGGCGAAAAAGACAAAGACGGTAAACCTAAACCCTTTCATTTATATTCAATGCGACAAGCCATTGAAGAAGGTTTTATCCTTGATGTATTACAAAATTACACAACTTACGATTTGTATTTCAAACTGAACAAGGCAATTGAAGAAGATCCCGAACTAAACAAGAAAAAAGCGGCAAGAGCCATTGCTCGTTTTGTTGATTTTCACCCGCACAATTTGACACAAAAAACAGAAATTGTTATTGAACATTTCAGGCAGGTTGTTGCTAAAAAAATCGGTGGCAGAGCAAAGGCAATGTTTGTAACTTCATCGCGCAAATTGGCAAAACGCTATTTTGAACAATTCAACAAATATATCAAAGATAACGGATATTCCGACAATCTAAAAATTTTGGTTGCTTTTTCGGGTAAAGTGATAGACGACAATTATCCTGACGGCGTTTCGGAACCTGAACTTACCGGTTACGGCGAAAAAGAGTTGCCAAAAGTATTTAACGAAAACGAATATCGTATTTTGATTGTGGCGGACAAATACCAAACCGGTTTTGACCAACCTATGTTGCATACTATGTATGTAGATAAAAAACTGTCCGGTGTAAAAGCCGTTCAAACGCTTTCAAGATTAAACCGGATAGCACCCGGCAAAGAAGATACATTTGTTTTGGATTTTGTAAATGACAGAAAAACCATTTTTGAAGCTTTTCAACCCTATTACGAAAAAACGACTGTCGCAGAAGAGCCCGACATAAATCATTTGTTTGATTTGAAGAATAAATTAGACGAAAAACAAATTTTCTGGCAATCGGAAATTGACGCATTTGCAAAAATTTATTTTAAACCGTCAGGCAAACTTACTACAAAAGACCAATCGCAATTATACGCATATATTGACCCTGCAATTGACCGTTTCAAAGCAATGGAAACGGAAGACGAAAAGGATGAATTTAAAAAAAGTTTAAGAACTTGGACAAACCTATATGCTTTTCTTTCTCAAATAATGCCTTTTCAAGAACCGGAATTTGAAAAGTTTTATGCTTATGCCAAATTACTACAAACAAAACTACCTAAAAAAGAATTATCCGACAGTTTGCAACTTTCTGATGAAATAGCAATGGAATATTATCGCTTGGAGAAAATAAAAGAAGGTTCAATAGATTTAATGAAAAGCCAAGACGGTGAATTGGACGGATTAAGTGAAGCTGGTATCAAAAGAGCCAAAGAAGAAAAAGCAAAATTATCTGAAATCATTGATGTATTAAACGAGTGATTTGGAACTGAATTTGAAGAAGCTGATAAACTGTTTTTTGACCAAATTGAAGCGGAATTAATACAGGATGAAACACTTCAAGTTCAAGCAAAAGCCAATAAAATTGATACTTTTAAATACGCTTTTGAAGATATGTTTTTGAATAAATTGATTGAAAGAATGGATCAAAATCAAGATATATTCGACAAAATAATTGAAAACAAATCATTTGGTAGTTTAGTAAAAGAGCTAATGATGAAAAAAGTGTATCATAAAATAAATGAAGATGCCCAACGCTAAAAGCCATACATCCCGACTTTCGTCGGGACCAAGTCGCACAAGCCAAATTTTTGCGAAAAATGAGTGTAGAGCCAAACTTGTTTAAGCTATACCGAATGAAGCAAAAATCAGCAAAGCTAAACTTGTCAATAAGTATGTCTTTGCCAACGCACCGAAAAAAATGAAACTTGTAGCAAATTTGAAAAAAGAATATAAAGGAATGATAAACAGCCAGAGCATAACATTGTGCATAAGTAATGGCGGGCAATATGCTAAAAATGAAACAAATATGAATAAAATAAACAACGGTGCAATTATTGTAACTAATAAAGTCATGCATCTTGAAGTTAGGTAGTCTTTCATCTTTTATTAGACACCAATGTTATGGATTATATAAATTTTACGTATTTTGCCATTCTAGTTAAATACTCACAAATTCTATGCAACCCATTACTATTCTGTTCCTCATTGGAGGGTATTTTTTAGTACTTTATTTAATCTCTTATTTTACCGGAAAAGACGATAGTAACGAAGCTTTTTTTAAAGCAAATAAACAATCTCCTTGGTTATTAGTAGCCTTCGGGATGATAGGTGCTACACTCTCGGGAGTTACGTTTATTAGTGTTCCGGGATTGGTTGAATCGCAAAAATTTGGCTATATGCAAATGGTTTTCGGATATATTTTCGGGACTCTTATTGTAGCCTATGTTTTGCTTCCTATTTATTACCGATACAATGTAACTTCTATTTATCAATACCTTGATGACAGACTGGGAAGCACCTCTCATAAAATAGGTGCTGCTTTTTTCTTACTTTCTCGTACTATTGGAGCGGCATTTAGAATTTTCTTAGTGGCATTGGCTTTGCAGTATTTAATTTTTGAGCAATGGGGCGTTCCGTTTGTGGTTACAGTAATTTTTTCCATTTTGCTAATTTGGATTTATACCCATCGCGGCGGGATTAAAACCATTGTATTTACAGATACCTTACAAACTTTTTTTATGCTTTCGGCGGTAGTGATGTCTATTTATTTTATCAATGAAAAAATAGGTTGGAGTTTTATGGAGTTTTTTCATTCTGAAGAATTAAAACAGTACAACAGAATCTTCTTCTTTGATGATTTTAATAGCAAGTCGAATTTTATAAAACAGTTTCTCGGCGGTATTTTTATTACCGTTGCTATGACCGGTGTTGACCAAGATATGATGCAAAAAAATCTTACCTGCAGAAATCTTAAAGATGCACAAAAAAATATGCTCACTATGATAGGTTTACTGGTTGTGGTAAATTTTGTGTTTCTAATTCTCGGTGCGCTTCTTTATATTTATGCTTCCAAGTTTGGCTTGGAAACACCTGTCATTGATGGCGTTAAACGCACTGACTTGCTCTTTCCTATGATTGCTGTAAAAAGTAATCTGGGCATTCCATTAGCTATGGTATTTATCTTAGGAATTATTGCCGCTGCATATTCCAGCGCAGATTCGGCTTTAACTTCTTTAACTACTTCGTTTTGTGTAGATTTTCTTTCTATTGAAAAAAGAAAAAAAGAGGAACAAAAGAAACTAAGAAAGAGGGTGCATATCGCAGTATCGGCAATTTTGGTGGTTATTGTGGTATTTTTTAACGAAGTATTGGAAATGAATGTAATTACCGGGCTTTTTACCATCGCTTCCTATACCTACGGTCCTCTGGTTGGGCTTTTCTTTTTCGGAATTTTTACACGTTATAGGGTAAAAGAAAACTATGTACTTATTGTCTGTTTGCTTTCGGTGGCTTTAAGTTATTTTCTAAACACCTATTCTCAAGATTTATTTAACGGCTATCAGTTTAGTTTTGAACTTTTAGGTCTTAATGCTTTGTTTACTTTCATAGGCTTGTACCTTATTCGAAAAAAATAATGCTATTTTTTTTATAATACTTTGTTAAAAATTCCGTTTTTATGTAACAATTATAGTATTTTTACGTCCTTAATATAGAAAGCATAGCTACTTTACTGTACTTTTTTTACGTTGATGGTTAGTGTTAATTAAGCAGTAAAGTAACAGACCCGCTTCGATTTTTCGTTGCGGGTTTTTTTTGGGGTTCGGATAAAAAAGTGTTAATCTTTGTTAAATTACTGCTATTCTTGTAACATAATTTTTTCTTTGCAGTCTTAAAACCATTAACCAAAAACAAGAGGATTAAACAATTTATGAAGCAACTTCTATACCTTGCAATGGCTTTATGCTCCATCACATCTATTGCGTCCGATTATCCCACAGAAAACAAAAAAGGAACCCTTACCGGAATTGTTATCGATAAAAAAATTCAACAACCCATTCCGTATGTTACCATAGCCGTAAAAACACTTCAAGGAGAAATCGTAACCGGAGGAATCACAAATGATGACGGCGTTTTTATCATTAGCCAAATTCCGGAAGGAAAATTTGAAGCATCAATACAATTTATCGGTTACAAAACCTTTTCAGCCCATTTTGAAATAACAAAAAAGAATAAAAAAGTAAACTTGGGTGAAATTTTTCTTGAAGAAGATGCTGAAGCATTGGACGAGGTAGTTGTGGTTGCCGAAACATCCACCATTCAACAAAAAATAGACAGAAAAGTAATTACCGTAGGAAAAGACTTAACTACATCGGGACCAACAGCTTCCGATATTATGAACAATCTTCCGTCGGTTTCTATAGACCAACAAACCGGCGAACTTTCCCTTCGAGGAAATCCAAATGTACGTGTTATGGTTGACGGAAAACTCTCTAATGTTCCCATTGCACAACTTTTAAAGCAAATTCCTTCTACCTCTATCAAACAAATAGAACTTATCACCAATCCTTCTGCCAAATACAACCCGGAAGGAATGAGCGGCATAGTTAATATAATTCTGCATAAAAACACAAAATTAGGCTTTAATGGTTCGATGAGTGTAGGATTAACCTACGAAGAACAAGCCAAGTTTAACAGCAATATAGACTTGAATTACCGCAACGGAAAACTAAACTTTTACGGAAACTGGGGAAATAATATTTCAAAAAATGAGCGATACGGAAACGTGTACAGACCCATTGATGACATAGATCAACAATTTGAGTTTCTTTCAGACACCAAATCCAATCTTTTTAAAATAGGTATGGATTTTTACTTAAATGAAAAAAACACCTTTTCGGTTTTTACCAATCAAAATATTTTTGAAGGAAACACAGACGGACTTACCAATATCATACAATCTGTTTCTTCTTTAAATCAAGACCAGCGTTTTCTTCAATTAAGAGACAACACTTCCTCACAATACAATTTTGATTACAAACACGACTTTAACGAAGAAGGACACAATATAGAGTTGGAAGCCGACTATAATAACTTTTCTGAAAATCAAGAAGGTAATTTTCGCTTTTCGGGTGCTTCGGCGTTTCCCAATTATGACGATTTTGTTGATACAAAAAGAGAACGCACTACCATAAATTTAGACTATGTAAATCCCATATCTGAAACCGATAAGATAGAAGCCGGGTTGGAAGCAAGATTATTTGAAACCAACATCGATTATAATTCTACAGGACTTAGCTTTAACAGTGACGGCGATTTAATTCCGACGCCAAGCACAGCGTTTACTTACAAACGAGATATTTACAGCATATACGCAACTTACGGGAAACAACTCGGTAAATGGAATTACCAATTAGGATTACGAGCAGAAACCGTTGCGGTTACTGCCGACACAAGTGCTGTGCGTTCGTTTGAAAATTATTATTCTCAGATATATCCCAGTGCTTTTGTAACATATAATCCTTCAGAAAAAAACCAGTACCAAGTCAGCTTTAGTCGCCGTGTGGACAGACCGGGTATCTCACAAGTAAATCCTATAAGAGAATGGAGCACGCCTTTAATTTCATCATTTGGGAATAGTGAACTAAGACCTCAATTTACAAATTCGGTAGAAGTAAATTACACCCGAAAATTAAAAGGCGGAAACATCACAACCGGTGTTTTTTACAGGATTATTGAAGACGAAATAAACCGCGCATTGTTTATAGATAAAACCGATTTAAACAAAGTAATACTTACTTATGATAATTTTGACAACACCTCTGCATTTGGAGTAGAACTTTCCGGCACCTACCGTCCCACCAAGTGGTGGATGCTAAACGGAAGTTTTGATTTGTATTCGCAAACTCAAAAAGGAATCACCGAAAGGCTTAATAATCAAGGAAACAACCCTACTTTGGATGATATTTTCACCGAAACCATATCGGTTGATAATGTGGTATGGAACATTAGAATGTTCAACAACTTTAAGGTTAACAAAGAATTATCACTATCTGCCTTTGCAATGTATCGAGGCAGAACCAAAGGATTGCAGTTTAACAGAATTCCTATGTATCTTGTAAACATAGGTGCTCGTTACAGCCTATGGAAAAGGAAAGGAACTTTTAGTATAAACTACAACGACATTTTTAATACAATGAGGTTTGGTTTTACGAGAAACAATCCCTTCCCTTCTACGGGAGAGTTTAATTGGGAAAGTAACACGGTGAATGTGAGTTTAACATACAGGTTCGGAGGTAGTAATTATAAAGCCAAATCCCGAAAGAAAAGAGATCAAGATGAAAAATCGGGTGATAGCGGTGGTTTTTAAAAATACCAAAAAAAGACCGCCTTTTTTCAAAGACAGTCTCTTTTTTGCAAGTCTATAAGCCGGATTCTGTAACTTGATGTTGGTCAAGTTTCTCATCATTTATCTGGGTTTGTTGTTACCAACAAACTCTATCTGCCTACCCTCTTGCATCGAGCGGGAACTCTCAAGCGCAAGTTTACGTGGCATTTCACCGCATAGAGTTTACCTGATTTCACTACAGCATTACCTGTACATTCTTTCTGTTGCACTTGTCCTATACCGCTTAATGCGGACGACGGCTGTTAGCCGCTATGCTTCCCTATGGTGTCCGGACTTTCCTTCCTAAAGGCGATAAGCACCAATAGAACGATGAGTCGACTTGCAATGCAAATTTACATATTTATTTGAAATGTTAATAACTATCGAAAAATATAAAAACCTTTCTTTTATATAATAAGTATTCATTTTTATCTTTGTTTCTCTCAAAAAGGCAAAAATTTATGGAACACTTTATTGTTTCGGCACGAAAATACCGTCCTACAGAATTTAAGGATGTTGTGGGACAACAAGCTATTACAACTACGCTTGAAAATGCCATTTCCGGCAATCATCTTGCACAAGCTCTTTTGTTTACCGGTCCTAGAGGTGTTGGAAAAACAAGTTGCGCCAGAATATTAGCCAAACGTATAAATCAAGAAGATGATCTCGACAATCCGGATGAAGATTTTGCCTTTAATATTTTCGAGTTGGATGCCGCCTCTAACAATTCGGTTGATGACATTCGAAATTTAATAGACCAAGTTAGAATTCCGCCCCAAGTTGGCAGATACAAAGTATATATTATAGACGAAGTGCATATGCTGTCGTCGGCAGCTTTTAATGCCTTTTTAAAAACACTGGAAGAACCACCAAAACACGCTATTTTTATTCTTGCAACTACCGAAAAACACAAAATTATTCCTACCATTTTATCTCGGTGTCAAATATTTGATTTTAAACGTATTACCGTAACTGATATAAAAAATCATTTAAAAAATGTTGCGCAAAAAGAAGGTATTGATGCCGAAGATGACGCACTTCATATTATTGCACAAAAAGCAGATGGAGCATTACGAGATGCTTTATCTATTTTTGACAGAGTTGTTAGCTTTTCGGGTAAAAAATTAACAAGAGAAGCCGTTACCGAAAATTTAAACGTACTGGATTACACCTATTATTTTAACATAACAGATTTGATAGTTAACAATAACATACCTTCTTTACTGCTCGCCTTTGACGCTATTATTTCAAAAGGATTTGATGCGCACCATTTTATCATGGGCTTGGCTTCACATTTTAGAGATTTATTAGTTTGTAAAAATCCAAGCACCATTAATTTGTTGGAGGTGGGTGAAGGTGTAAAAGAAATGTATTTAAAACAAAGTAATGAAGTAAGTCATCAATTTTTAATTGATGCCATTGAACTGGCAAACAACTGTGATTTAAAATACAAGACAAGCCAAAATCAACGCCTATTAGTTGAACTTACCTTACTAAAACTAGCCTCACTTACTTTTGAAGGCGAAAAAAAAAAGCCTAGCCATATAATAATACCGCCCAATTCGCTTGTGTTAGATGATGAGCACACCGGCTTGCAAACTAATCAAAACACACCGTCTTTACGTACAGATACAAATAAACAAATTACAACATCTGAAAAAAAAGAGCCTACCTTACCTAAGGCAACTAAAACGGTTATTACAGAAAAAAAGAAAGTATCAGCATTCTCGATTAAAAGCATTCAGAAAAAAAATGAATTACAAAGAGAGTTAGATGCAAAACAACCGGCTAAAACAACCAAATTAAACTCTGCTTTCTCGCAAGAACAATTGGAAGAAGCTTGGAATGAATATGCCGAAATAGTAAAAAAGAAAGGGCTGTTAAACTTTTATTCTCATCTAAAAATGTGTAAACCGGTTTTAAAGAGAACCACTTTATATTTAGAATACCCAAACAATACAATTAAAGTTGAAGTAGAACGTGCAAAGGGAGATTTGCTAGCCTTTTTACAAAACAAGTTAAGCAATCATTTTATAGATATTTCGATCAAAGTAAATGAAACCGCCGAAAAAAAATTTGTTTACACGCCAAGAGAAAAGTTTGGAAAACTAAACGAAATAAACCCTAACTTAGATTTACTACGAAAAGAATTTGATTTGGAATTTTAATATTACCTGCTCAAGTACATTTTTCTTCTCGAGTAAAGTTCATAAAATGCGTCGTCTTTTAGGCTGTCTATAAAAAGAATACTTTCTCCGGTACTTTTCATTTCGGGACCTAGTTGTTTGTTTACATTCGGAAATTTATTAAAACTAAATACCGGTTGTTTTATGGCATACCCGTCTAATTGAGGTTTAAAATTAAAATCTGAAAGTTTATTGGCTCCAAGCATAATTTTAGTTGCATAATTTACATAAGGCTCGCCATAAGCTTTTGATATAAAAGGAACGGTTCTTGAAGCCCTTGGATTGGCTTCAATTATGTAAACCGTGTCGTCTTTTATTGCAAACTGTATGTTTATAAGTCCTACCGTATTTAAAGCCAAAGCGATTTTCTTGGTATGATCTTTAATTTGTTGCAACACAAATTCGCCCAGATTAAAAGGAGGTAATGTTGCATTAGAATCTCCCGAGTGTACTCCACAAGGTTCTATGTGTTCCATAATACCGATAATATAAACATTTTCTCCATCGCAAATGGCATCGGCTTCTGCTTCTATTGCGCCATCCAAATAATGGTCTAGCAACAATTTATTATCCGGCATTTTACGTAAAATATCAACAACGTGTTTTTCTAATTCTTGCTTGTTTATTACAATTTTCATTCCTTGTCCACCTAGAACATACGAAGGTCTAACCAGTAACGGAAAACCTAATTTATCGGCTAGAGATAAGGCTTGTTCGGCAGTTTCGGCAACACCAAATTTAGGATAAGGAATGTTGTTTTCTTTTAAAATAGTTGAAAAACTACCTCTGTCTTCGGCTAAATCTAAGGACTGAAAACTAGTCCCCATTATCTTAATACCATAACGATCTAATTTTTCGGCTAATTTTAATGCGGTTTGTCCTCCGAGTTGCACGATAACACCTTCTGGCTTTTCATGACGAATAATATCGTAGATGTGTTCCCAAAAAACGGGTTCAAAATAGAGCTTATCTGAAATATCAAAATCGGTAGAGACGGTTTCGGGATTACAATTTATCATAATTGTTTCATAACCGCATTCTTTGGCTGCCAGAACCCCATGTACACAACAATAATCAAACTCAATTCCTTGCCCGATACGGTTAGGTCCCGAGCCTAAAACCACAACTTTTTTCCGGTTGGTTACTTTACTATCGGTAACGGTTAGGGTTTCACCATTTTTAGTGGTCATATCATTTTCAAAAGTCGAATAATAATACGGTGTTTGGGCTTTAAATTCGGCAGCACAGGTATCTACCAATTTGTAAACCCTTTTTATTTTTAATTCTTCCCGCTTTTTATAAACCTCACTTTCTAAACAGCCTAACATATGAGCAATCTGTCTATCGCCATATCCTTTTTGTTTGGCTTCTAGCAATAAATCTCTTTCGAGTGTTTCGATATTGAATTTTGAAATTTCTTTTTCCAACAGGTATAGTTCTTCGTATTGCTTCAAAAACCACATATCTATCTTTGTAATTTCATAAATTCGGCTTAGCGGAATTCCTATTTGTATAGCATCGTAAATTACAAACACTCTGTCCCAACTGGGATTTTTCAATTTTTCAATTATTTGTTCGTAATTTTTATATCCTTTGCCGTCGGCACCTATTCCGTTACGTTTTATTTCTAATGATTGTGTTGCCTTATGTAAAGCTTCTTGAAACGAGCGACCAATACCCATAACTTCACCTACCGATTTCATTTGTAGCCCGAGTGTGCGTTCCGAGCCTTCAAATTTATCAAAATTCCAACGTGGTATTTTAACAATTACATAGTCTAACGTAGGTTCAAATAAAGCCGAAGTAGATTTTGTAATTTGGTTTTGTAATTCATTTAAATTGTAACCAATGGCTAATTTTGCGGCAATTTTAGCAATGGGATAACCGGTAGCTTTAGATGCTAAAGCAGAAGATCGCGATACTCTAGGATTAATTTCAATGGCAATAATATCTTCTTTTTCATCTGGGCTAACGGCAAATTGCACGTTGCAACCACCTGCAAAATCACCAATGCTACGCATCATTTTAATGGCTAAATCTCGCATACGTTGATAGCAGGTATCGCTAA
>JALWKK010000073.1 GCA_027081505.1 Flavobacteriaceae bacterium | reverse complement strand
ACAACTACCGGCACATTGGGTGCAATTTTGTTAAGGATTTGTTTATTCAATTCTCCGTGCCATAATTGATGGTATCCCCAGACAAATAGTATTTCGTCTTCTTTTCCATTTTCTGCAACAGATTGTCCAAGGCGATTAATATAGTCTTTATGAGAACCAACACCTTTTTTAATACCGTCAGGCACATTCCAATCATTAGGTGCTATTATATCACCGGATAAAATTACTGCTGCAAGAAGCGGATGCAAATGCGGCTCGATAAACCCGGGCATCATGGTATTGCCTTCTAAGTCGTATTGTTCTGCATTTGGGTATTGCTTTAAAGCTTCATCCTTTTTTCCAACGAATACAATTTTGTCGTTTTGACGAACTACCGTTTCTACGTATTCGGGCTTATCGCCTTCCATAGTAATAATATCTCCACCAAAATAAATAGTTTGGGTACTGTCTACCGGTTTTATATTATTAGTGTGTGTATTTTTTGTGTTGTTACAACTAAATAACAGTGTTGCAAAAAATGCTAAAATTATAGTTTTCATTATCTTTATGTTTTATATCGGTGAAAACAGCTTAATTAGAAGGATAAATTAAAGATGCCAGCGTAGTAAATTGCAACCGGTTTTTATCATCTATGGTATATTGCAAGATCATTTCGCCCCAGTTTTCTCCATCCGAAAAATCGGCTATAATCCATTTATGATTTAAAAATTTTATTTTGTTAATTTTCATTAATCCGATGATTCCCTCATAAGGCACTAACGGATTGTCTTCTTTTAATAAATTTTGTTCATAAATAAAGTCGGTTATTCTGCTTTTCACCTCAGAAGGTTTTAAACCATAACTCTCTAAATAACTTAAAGCGTTTTCGTTATCTTCCAGATTAAAATAGGTTAGGTCGGAAATTCTATTTTCCAGAGTTGTAATAGAATCATTAGACTTGTGTAACTTTTGCTTAAGGTTTTCAATCTTGCGCTCTTGCATTTCAAAAATCTTTTTTTCATTCATATACTGAAAAATCACAAAAAGAAGTGCAAACAAAAACAGGTACATAAATATATTTTTCTTCATAATTTAAAGTTTTAAGGTAAGTGTGTCATAAGCCAGAAAGACATTTTCGGGTAATTGTTCTTCTACCTCATCATGAAATCCCATTAAATGGCTAATATGTGTTAGGTAAGCCTTTTTCGGTTTAACTATATCAATAAACGCAAGTGCTTGTTTTAAGTTAAAATGTGAATGATGTGGTTTGTGATAAAGGGCATTCACCACCAGTATCTTGGTATTTTTCAGCTTGGCTATTTCGGCTTGAGCCATATGGTTGATATCTGTTAAATACACAAAATCATCAATTCTATATCCTAATACCGGAAGTTTTCCATGATACGCTTCAATAGGTATAATCGTTTTTCCTGAAATAGAAAAAGGCTTGTTTTTTTGTATTAAAAACTCGGTAATAGTTGGTGTTCCGGGATATTTATTTTCGGTTTCAAAAATATAAGAAAACCGTTTGTACAGCGATTCAAAAACACGTTGGTGAGCATAAAAATTAATGTAGCCTTGTTTAAAATAAAATGGTCTAATATCGTCAATTCCTGCAGTATGATCGCTATGCTCGTGAGTAAACAAGACAGCCTCCAAAGTAGAAATACCTTCACGTAACATTTGCTGTCTAAAATCGGGACCGCAATCTATAACAACATTTTTATCATCCCAAGAAAGCAGTACCGAAACTCGCAGTCTATGGTCTTTTGGGTTGTTACTTTTGCACACAGGATGTTCGCAAGCAATAACCGGAATACCTTGAGATGTTCCTGTACCGAGAAAGGTAATAGTTAAATTGGATTTCATTGCTACAAAAATAGTAGTATTTTTTTTGTTTGCCTAAGGTAATTACTATCTTTGTGGTTAATAATTATATAAACATTTCAGTTATGGCTGTTACCCTAAAAGGAGACCATGTTTTTGACCCCGTTCCTTCTATTCGCGATAAGGCACTTAGAATAAATTTGAATAGAAATATTTACGGTACTTTTGCAGAAATTGGTGCCGGACAAGAAACCGTCCGTAATTTTTTTAGAGCCGGAGGAGCTTCGGGTACTATTGCCAAAACGATGTCTGCGTATGACAAGGATTTTAGCGATGCTATTTATGGCGTAGAAGAAGATGGAAGATACGTAACCGAGTCTCGTCTTCGAAAAATGCTCGCTCATGAGATAGACCTTATTGAAAAACGAATTGTACGAGAAAAACATCCGGACAAACTTTTTTTTGCTTATGCCAACACAGTAGCTACAATCGATTTTGCAAAAAAATATAAAGGTCACGGTTGGGTAGGTATTAAATACCAACTAGACCCAAATGATGAATACAATGAGATTATTTTACATATTAGATTTAAAGAAAATGAAGCGGTATTACAACAAAACACGCTTGGAATTTTAGGTGTGAACCTTATTTATGGTGCTTTTTATAAATACGACAATCCAAAAAAACTGCTACGTTATCTGTACGACCATATAGACCCAGATAAAATTGAAATAGATACAATTAATTTTTCAGGTCCCGTTTTTAAAAATGTTGATAATAGATTAATGAGTTTACAACTTATTAAAAACGGAATGACGCAAGCCGTAATGTTTGATCCTAACGGGAAAAATCTCTTACCGGCAGCTAAACTTTATAAGAAAAATATCTTGGCTCTTCGCGGAAGTTTTAGGCCTGTAACCAAAGTAAATATTGATATGTATGAAAAATCATACGAGATATTTATCAAAGAAAAAAGAGTTGATGCAGAAAAAACCGTTGTAATATTCGAAATTACGCTTTCAAACCTCCGATCCGAAGGAGAAATAAACGAGAAAGACTTTATGGACAGAGCAAAATTATTATGCTCCTTAGGTCATACGGTTATGATTTCCAACTTTCAAGAATATTACAAACTGGTTGATTACTTTTCCGAATATACTAAAAAACGAATGGGGTTGACGATGGGTGTAAATAATCTTATTGAAATTTTTGATGAACGCTATTATCGTCATTTAAGCGGAGGAATTTTAGAAGCCTTTGGAAAATTATTTTTTAAAGATCTAAAAGTATATCTCTACCCAATGAAAGATCCTAAAACGGGAGAATTTATTACAAGTGAAAACTTAAAAGTTCATCCGAGAATGAAAGAATTATACAAATTCTTCAAATATAACGGAAAAGTAGTAGATATTAAAGATTTTAAACTCGAACACTTGGATATTTTCTCCAGAAAAGTATTGAAAATGATAGAAAACGGGGAAAAAGGATGGGAAAATATGCTACCCGAAGGAGTAGCCGAAATAATTAAAAAACAACACCTTTTTGGTTATAAAGAAGAAAAAGAGAAAATAGAAAATTAATCCTCTGCTAGTATTTGTGCAGCGTGATCTTTAGTTTTTACCTTACTAATTACACGTTCTATTATTCCGTTTTCATTTATAACAAAAGTTGTTCGGTGAATACCGTCGTAAGTGCGACCCATAAATTTTTTTGGTCCCCACACTCCAAATGCGTTAATAATTTCTTTATTCTCATCTGCCAATAACGAAAAAGGTAAATGATATTTTTCTTTAAAATTTTTCTGCCTTTTAGGACTATCTGCACTGACACCTAATAAAACATACCCTTTTTCTTGTAGTAAGGTATGATTATCTCTAAGATTACAGGCTTCCATAGTACAACCCGGAGTACTGGCTTTTGGATAAAAGAAAACAACTACTTTTTTTCCTTTAAAGTCTGATAGTTTAATTGTATTCCCATCCTGATCTATCGCATTAAAATTGGGTGCTTTATCTCCTACTTGAAGTGTTTTCATAATAAATATTGCTTATTTTTGCGTAAAGGTACGCATAAAATGACAAAACAAGAAAAAGTAAATTTTGTAATAAACACATTAGAAAAATTATATCCACAAGTAAAAATTCCGTTAGAGCATAAAGACCCTTATACATTACTTATTGCCGTTTTACTTTCGGCACAAAGCACCGATGTAGGTGTAAACAAAATCACTCCTATTTTATTTGAAATAGCAGACAACCCTTACGATATGGTTAAACTATCTATTGAAGAAATTAGGGAGATTATTAAACCGGTGGGGTTATCTCCAATGAAATCAAAAGGTATTTACAAACTTTCTAAAATATTAATTGAAAAGTATAACGGGAATGTTCCTGCCAGTTTTAAAGACTTAGAGGCATTACCGGCAGTAGGTCATAAAACCGCTAGCGTGGTTATGTCTCAAGCTTTTAACATTCCTGCTTTTCCGGTAGATACGCATATTCACAGACTTATGTACAGATGGGGATTATCTAACGGAAAAAATGTAAAGCAAACCGAAAAAGATGCCAAGCGGTTATTTCCCAAAGATAAATGGAATAAATTACATATTCAGATTATTTGGTACGGTAGAGAATATTCACCTGCTCGAGGTTGGCATTTAGAAAAAGATATTATTACCAAAACCATAGGTAGAAAATCTGTTATTAAAGCGTATTATAAAAACAGAAAAACCACCTGAAATACAAGGTGGTTTTAATATAACTTTTAGTAACAATTCAAATGGTTATCTGCTAATTTCCGGTTAGCTCATCTACTCTGCTTTTCATATCCTTATATTTCTCATCTTCACCTATCTGACTGTAAATATTCATCAAGGTTCTAAGAATATCGATGTTATCAGGTTTTTTGATTAATGATGCTTCTAGATAAGGTATTGCTTTTTTGTACAAATTGTTTTTTTGAATTTCCAACTCATCATATCTTTTAAAATCTGCACTTGAAGTTCCTAAACTATTCATTTCATCAATAATTTTTGCCTCAGGTTCTAGAATTAAAAATGCCATGTTAATATTTGCAGCCGGATAATCGGGTTGTAACTCAATAGCTTTCTTGTAATATTCTTCTGCTTTAGCTAAATCACCAATTTTTTTACTGGAAACACCTAAGTTAAAATATACTTGAGGATTGTTAGGCTCTTTAGCTACAACTTCTTGCATTAAGCTATTGTATTTTTCCAAATCTCCGGTTTTATAGGCTAAATCTGCTTCAGCAGTAATTATAGAAACATCATCAGGACTTTCTTTTCTTGCGTCTGATATTAACATTTTAGCTTTATCGTCCTCTCCTTTAGCTAAATAAATAAGTATCATATTTCGCATAATCTCACCTTTTCTGCTGGTACTCTCGGGATTTGAAATATCAATACCTGTATATCCTAAATCCAACAATTTTTGATAATATTTAATTGCTGTGTCGTAGTCTTTGGAATTTACCGCATTACTAGCTGCAAAATATAAATCGGATGTGTCTTGTTTGCTAACGTTATAACTCAAAAAGAGTTTTTCTGAGGCTACATTATAATTTTTTGCTTTTTGATCTTCGATGGCACTATTTACAAGTGCAGCTCGAATCAATTGTCCTTCGTTAAATAATTGTAATTTTTCAGCTCCGGTAGGTTTAAGAGATTCGGCTTTAAGAATTGCATCTGCTGCTTTTTTTAATTTTTCAAAGTTTCGTTCTTCACCATTTGCAACATAAGCACTTGCTTTTGCCAGATAGAATGATAATTTCACGTCTTTATTGGCATTAGATATCAAGCCTTCGGCTTGCTCTAATAAACTGATTGCTTCGGTATAATTTCCTGCTTTAATAGCTTTTTGAGCTTTTTTTATTTCTTTTTTTTGTCCAAAAGTAACAGCTGATAGTAAAATTAAACCTGCTACTAAAATTTGTTTTTTCATTGTGTTGAGGGTTTTAATCGTTATTTTTTTCGGTTTGTGAATTGTTCTGTTCTTCAGATGAATTATCAATTGTTGTGCCGTTTTCATCTTCTACAACTTCATCTTCGTCGTGAACTACTTTTGCCACTGCTGCAATAGCGTCATCTTCACGCACTTTAATAAGGCGTACACCTTGGGTGGCTCGTCCCATTACACGTAAATCTTGTACTGCTATACGAATGGCGATTCCGGATTTATTTATTATCATTAAATCGTCTTTATCTGTAACATTTTTAATAGCAACCAACTTACCTGTTTTATCTGTTACATTAATGGTTTTTACACCTTTACCGCCTCTATTTGTAATTCGATAATCTTCAATACTTGATCGCTTTCCGTAACCTTTTTCAGAAACAACTAAAATGTCACTTTCAAAATCGTTCACGGCTACCATTCCTATTACTTCATCATTGGCATCGCTTAATCTAATTCCTCTTACACCGGAAGCATTTCTTCCCATAGGTCGGGTTTTGGACTCTTCAAACCGAATGGCTTTGCCTGATTTAACAGCTAACATTACTTGGCTATCTCCGGTTGTAAGTTTTGCTTCCAGCAACTCGTCTCCTTCTTTAATGGTTATAGCGTTAATTCCGTTAGATCGTGGTCGTGAGTATTGTTCAAGAGCTGTTTTTTTAACTTGCCCTTTTTTTGTTGCCATAATTACGTAGTGGCTATTGATGTATTCTTCATCTTTTAAATCTTGGGTACAGATAAATGCTTTAACTTTATCGTCTTGTTCGATATTAATAAGGTTTTGAATGGCTCTACCTTTTGACGTTCTGCTTCCTTCCGGAATTTCAAATACTCGCATCCAAAAGCATTTACCTTTCTGGGTAAAGAACAACATATATTGGTGATTGGTTCCTACAAAAATGTGTTCTAAGAAATCTTCATTTCGAGTTGAAGAAGCTTTAGACCCTACGCCACCTCTATTCTGTTTTTTGTATTCAACAAGTGGCGTTCGCTTGATGTATCCTGCATGCGAAATGGTAATTACCACTTTTTCATCGGGGATTAAATCGGTAATACTTACATCGCCTCCGGCATATTCGATTTGCGAGCGTCTATCGTCTCCATATTTAGATTGTATTTCTAACAATTCTTCCTTAATAATATTCATTCGGCGCTCTTTCTTAGCCAGAATATCTTTATAGTCCTCAATGGTTTTCATTAACTCATCGTACTCGGCGCGCAATTTGTCTTGCTCAAGTCCGGTAAGCTGTCGAAGACGCATTTCTACAATTGCTTTTGCTTGAATTTCTGAAAGCTCAAAAGCTTTAACCAATTTTACTCTTGCTTCATCTGCATTTGCCGATGCTCGAATTAATTTAATTACTTCATCAATATTATCTGATGCAATGATTAATCCTTCCAGAATATGTGCTCGTTCTTCTGCTTTACGAAGTAAATATTGGGTACGGCGTGTTACTACTTCGTGTCTGTGTTCTACAAAATAGTGTATCAGTTCTTTCAAATTTAATAATTGAGGGCGTCCGTTTACCAAACAAATATTATTTACACTAAAACTGGATTGAAGTGCCGTATATTTATAAAGTGTGTTTAATACAATATTAGGTATCGCATCTCTTTTAAGGATGTAAACGATTCGCATTCCGTTTCGGTCAGACTCGTCTCTGATGTTAGAAATACCATCAATTTTTTTGTCATTTACCAAATCGGCAGTTTTTTTAATCATGTCTGCCTTGTTTACTTGGTACGGAATTTCGGTAACGATAATACATTCTCTTCCGTTTACTTCTTCAAAGTGTGCTTTTCCTCTAAGCACGATTCGTCCTCTTCCTGTTTCAAAAGCGCTTTTAACACCTTCGTATCCATAGATTATTCCTCCCGTAGGAAAATCGGGCGCTTTAACATATTGCATTAATCCATCGACATCTATATTGTTATCATTGATATAAGCAATAGTTCCGTTTATTACTTCGGCGATATTATGCGGAGGCATATTGGTTGCCATTCCTACTGCTATTCCGGAAGCCCCGTTAATAAGTAACCCGGGTACTCGCGTTGGTAAAACTGTGGGTTCTTTTAAGGTATCGTCAAAATTGAGTTGGTGATCGACAGTATCCTTGTCTATGTCTGCCAACATGTCTTCCGAAATTTTTTGCATTCTTGCTTCGGTGTACCGCATAGCTGCCGGACTGTCCCCATCTACCGAACCAAAGTTACCCTGCCCGTCGATAAGCATATAACGCAGACTCCATTCTTGAGCCATTCGTACCATTGCATCGTAAACAGAGGTATCGCCGTGTGGATGATATTTACCCAGAACTTCACCTACAATTCTAGCGGATTTTTTATGTGCGCCAGTAGCTCTTAAACCCAATTCATGCATTCCGTACAACACACGTCTGTGTACAGGTTTCATACCGTCACGAACATCGGGAAGCGCTCTGGAAACAATAACAGACATCGAATAATCGATGTAAGCCGATTTCATCTCATCTTCAATATTAATCGGAACTAATTTTTCACCTTCAGTCATAAATATTTTGTTTAATTTTACGTTATTAATCTAAAGAAGCAAGATACATTTTTTGATAATTTTACAATTGTTTTTTTACATTAAAATTAATAATTTTATTAACATTTTTAAACCCTAAAAAAGTTAATAACTTAAGCTCATAAGATTTTGATATGTGTAAGTAATTTTGTCCTTTTACTACCATACTTACACAGATGTATGATTTTTGAGTTATCTTTGTAAATAATAATTATTAAGTAAATCATTAGGAGAGTATAAATATGGATGATAATTTTTCGCCTAGAGTAAAAGATGTTATAGCGTATAGTAAAGAAGAAGCCTTGCGTTTGGGTCATGACTTTATTGGCACCGAACACCTTATTTTAGGGCTGTTAAGAGACGGTAGCGGCAAAGCGATTTCTATTTTAAACGCACTGGAAATTGATCTTAATCAGCTGAGAAGAAAGGTTGAAATACTCAGTCCTCCAAACTCAATTACCGAGATAAATTTAAACGAAAAGAAAAACCTACATCTTACGCGTCAAGCAGAGCGTGCGTTAAAAACAACTTTTCTTGAAGCAAAACTGTTTCAGAGTAACTCGATTAATACGGCGCATTTACTGCTTTGCATTTTACGAAATGAAAATGACCCGACCACCAAACTTTTAAATAAATTAAAAATCGATTACGATAACGTTAAAGACCAATTTAAACTTATGCTTGCCAGTGACAAAGATTATATACAGCCTTCTTCACAAGCTTTTCCAAGCGATGATGATACCGCCGATGAAGGAAAAGAAAATATGTTTACCGGAAGTTCTGCCAAATCTAATAAAAAATCAAAAACTCCGGTTTTAGATAATTTTGGAAGAGATTTAACGGCTATGGCTGAAGAGGGAAAACTAGATCCTGTAGTTGGTCGTGAAGCCGAAATACAACGAGTTTCTCAAATATTAAGCAGAAGAAAAAAGAACAATCCGTTACTTATAGGTGAACCCGGAGTAGGAAAATCTGCCATTGCCGAAGGTTTGGCGCTACGCATTATTCAACGAAAAGTTTCTAGAATCTTATACGACAAACGTGTAGTTACACTAGATTTAGCCAGTTTAGTTGCCGGAACAAAATATCGCGGACAGTTTGAAGAACGCATGAAAGCAGTGATGAACGAATTGGAAAAAAACGACGACATCATCTTGTTTATCGACGAGATACATACCATTGTTGGTGCCGGAGGTGCAACGGGTAGCCTAGACGCGTCAAACATGTTTAAACCCGCTCTTGCCAGAGGTGAAATACAATGTATTGGAGCTACAACATTAGATGAATACAGACAATATATTGAAAAAGACGGAGCTTTAGAAAGACGATTTCAGAAGGTTTTAGTTGAGCCGACCACAGTTGAAGAAACCATTGAAATACTTCAAAATATAAAAGACAAATACGAAAGTCACCATAATGTTATTTACACCGAAGATGCTATTAAAGCCTGTGTAAATCTTACCAACAGGTATATGACCGACCGTTTTTTACCGGACAAAGCAATAGATGCTTTAGACGAAGCCGGCTCCAGAGTTCACATTACAAACATTAATGTGCCGAAAGAAATTTTGATTATGGAAGATAAACTCGAAAAAGCCAAAGAGTTAAAAACAAAAGCGGTTAAATCACAAAAATATGAAGAAGCGGCTAAACTGCGTGATGATGAAAAAAACTTAGAAAAAGATTTAGCCATTGCACAAGAAAAATGGGAAGAAGAATCGAAACTCCATAAAGAAACCGTAACCGAAGAAAATGTAGCCGAAGTTGTTTCTATGATGACCGGCGTGCCCGTAAACCGAATCGCCCAAGCCGAAAGTTCAAAACTAGCTGCCCTACCCGACCGTATTAAAGGAAAAGTTATTGGTCAAGATGAAGCTGTCGCTAAAGTAGTAAAAGCCATTCAGCGTAACCGTGTGGGACTTAAAGACCCAAACAAACCCATTGGCTCATTTATATTTTTAGGACAAACAGGAGTAGGAAAAACCCAATTAGCAAAGGTTTTGGCTAGAGAGTTATTTGATACTGATAGCGCATTGGTACGGATTGATATGAGCGAGTATATGGAAAAATTTGCTATTTCCAGATTAGTTGGTGCGCCTCCCGGATATGTGGGTTATGAAGAAGGTGGACAGCTTACCGAAAAAATAAGACGCAAACCCTACGCCGTTGTATTGCTTGACGAAATAGAAAAAGCCCATCCAGATGTGTTTAACATGTTGCTTCAAGTGCTGGATGACGGATATTTAACCGATAGCTTGGGTAGAAAAATAGATTTTAGAAATACTATTATTATCATGACCTCAAATATCGGGTCTCGCCAATTAAAAGATTTTGGTCAAGGTGTAGGTTTTGGAACTTCGGCAAAAACCAAGCAAGCCGATACATACGCTAAAGGAGTGATTGAAAATGCTATGAAGAAAACATTTGCACCCGAATTTTTAAACCGAATAGACGATGTTATCGTATTTAATTCACTGGAAAAAGAAGACATCTTTAAAATTATTGATATTGAATTAGAAAAGCTATACGAACGCATCAGAAATCTGGGCTATACTTTAAAATTAACCAAAAAAGCCAAAGATTACATTGCCGAAAAAGGGTTTGATAAACAATACGGCGCACGACCGCTTAAACGAGCCATTCAAAAATATATTGAAGATGCTTTAGCCGAAGAAATAATTAATTCCCACATAAAAGAAGGTGATACCATTACATTAGATTTAGATTCTAAAAAAAACGAACTCACCTTTAAAATAAAGAAAAAAGAAGCTACTAAGTCGTAAGAAAAGTAACGACATAGCTTGTTTCTACAACAAATTATTTTTTAAAATTTGTAACATTCTTGTTTCTGTTACAGACTAACTAGGTAAATCTTCTGTTATGGGAATTCAAGCAATGAATACTTCGTTAAAAAACAACAATAGAAGAAAACCACGTGTTCCGTTTAAAAAAGAGCGCTTACGGTATTCGGTTTCATCTAAAAGCGGAATGAACGATACGGTGCAGATGAAAACTTTTGAATATGCCGAATTTCAAAAAAAACTTTTTAAACAAAAGAAAAAAGACCGGAAAAAAAGAGTGGTTTTATTACTAATAACGGCAAGTATAAGCATAGTGCGGGTATTCAAAGCAGTTATTTTTCAATCTTCACCAAATTATATATAAAGTTAAATCTTTTATATTTAACACTTAACCCCGAATTACGCTTATACATTGTTGTGCACCGTTTTTATTTTCCCGTCTATTTTTCAATTAGCTCTAAAATCAATTTTTTCAAAACTTTAATGTCACTGTTTATTGTTCCTTGCATATATTGGTCGTAGATATTTTTATTGTCTGGCGGGTTCAAGTTTAATTCCAGGTTTTTCTCCAATGCTAACAATCTCAAAAATTCCCTTTGGTCCCGCCCGTTCCCTTCTCTAAAGGGATGAAGATAATTTACAGTATCCAAAATTTCAGCTAATTTTTCCGCTATTTGTTGTTTGTTATAATTCGAGATTTTTTTGTAATCCGATATTAAAGTGTCAATAAATCTGAAAGCATTTCCAAAATGTGTTGTCGGGAAAAATTGTTTGCCTTCTTTACTTATTTCTACTTTCCGCTTCTCTCCAGCCCAGGCATAAACGTCCTGAAAGAGATACCTGTGAATGTCAAAAAGACTTTCTATTCCCTTTATCTTGATGGGGTTCTCATAGAGTTCTTGAATGCGTTTTGTCACCGCCCCGCTTTCAAAAAAGAGTAAAGCGTCCGGGTCTGTCAGCCCTGCTAAATTTCTGAGTATTCCTGTTTTAGGGTCGGTATAGATATAATCGGGGTCAACATATTTGTAGGAATCAGACATACGATTTTTCCTTTGCAAATTTTATTAATTCAGTCAAAGAAATTTTCCCGCTCACATAGTCTCTAATTATTTCAATCCCTTTTTTGGTTGGCTCAAAACCTTCAAACATATTGCTTCCTAAGGCATTTGCAGTACTTTCCAGCGTTTTCAAATCGGAAAATCGCACCCCCATAATAGTCAGTTTGTTACGGTCAATCTCTATTGTTTTGAACATATCTCGTCATATTTGATAAATTACTACAAATTTAATCATTTTTTGCTATTACTTTTTGAGATTATTTATAAATTGTGCACAACTCTTGTTATAACTATTTTAATTGTTTTGTGGATTCCGTATGTACTCGACTATTTAATGGATAATAGTTATTTAGATGTTCATCCCGGTTTTTAACCCGAAAAATTCACGGAATTTTTAAATGACTAAGTACTACCAACAAATTTGTGTATTTTGAAAACACCCAAATTTGGGGCATTTCTAAGTCGGAGTTTTCCGCTTCTCCCTCTTTGTCCATAGCAGATTCATATAATTCACTTCGTTGTTTATATGAATAATACGGATTAACATCCTTTATCCTTTTCGCCAATGTGCTGTTTGATTAAAAATATGCGTTAGTATT
The DNA here is from genome assembly GCA_027081505.1 of Flavobacteriaceae bacterium. Lineage (GTDB taxonomy): Bacteria > Bacteroidota > Bacteroidia > Flavobacteriales > Flavobacteriaceae > Marifrigoribacter. The sequence goes on along the minus strand of JALWKK010000073.1, from coordinate 1,429 downwards.
TTTTTGTCGGTTTCGGTAAACTCCACATCTCGTCTTGCCATAACTACTTGCGCCACCTCAAAGGCTTTATTTGTTTTGTAGGTTGTAAACCCGGAACTTCCGCCCCAACTAAAACTGGGAATAAAATTACGCGGAAAACCGCTTCCAAAAATATTGGCGCTTACGCCTACTACAGTACCTGTATTAAACATCGTGTTTATACCGCATTTACTATGGTCGCCCATCATTAAACCGCAAAATTGCAATCCGGTTTTGGCAAAACCTTCGGTTTCGTAATCCCAAAGTCGCACTTCGGCATAATTGTTTTTTAAATTCGAGTTATTTGTATCGGCACCGAGGTTACACCATTCTCCCAATACCGAGTTTCCAAGAAATCCGTCGTGTCCTTTATTGGTGTAACCAAAAATTACGCTATTATTAACCTCGCCTCCTACTTTACTAAACGGTCCAATGGTTGTTCCTCCATATATTTTTGCTCCCATCTTTACTGTGGCTCCGTTACAAAGTGCAAATGCACCTCGAATATGACTGCCTTCCATAATTTCGGTATTTTTACCAATATAAATAAATCCGTTTGAAGCATTTAAACTAACCATAGGTTGCAGGATTGCTCCTTCTTCTATAAAAATATTATTTTTACTTACGGCAAAAACGCCTTCGGGTATGGGTTGCGATTTTCTGTTTTTTGTAAGCAGTTTAAAATCTCGCTCTATGGCTTCGGCGTTGTGTTTAAAAATATCCCAAGTATGCGAAATTTTAATAACATCGTCATAGGTGTATTGAATAACATCAAAATTATCAAAATCTATTTCTTGGTCTTCTTCAGAAAAAAAAGCCAAGGGCTCATCTTCATAAAAGATTGCTTGTTTTTTTTGTAAACCCTTTACTATTTTTACGAGATTTTCGGTGGGAAGAAAAGAAGCGTTTATCAAAATATTTTCTTCCATTTCAACCATCGGAAATTTTTCGGTTAAATAATCTTCGGTTACGGTAGTAGTAACATAACCCAAGTAGTGTTCCCATTTTTCTCTAATGGTTAAAATTCCAACTCTAATATCGGCTACCGGACGAGTATAGGTAAAAGGGAGTAGTTGGTTTCTTACGTTTCCGTCAAAAAGAATATAATTCATGCGTTTGTTATATTACGAGAATTGGTATGAATTGTGAAAAAGATAACTTCTTTCACCTAAGACAAAGCTAACAAAAAAGAGGCTGTCTCAAAAGTAATTGAGACAGTCTTTTTTTTATTTAATTTTTTTAATTTTTAAATTTTCTGAATGAATATATTTTTTACACACCAAGATTTCGGTAAATATTAAATAAAAGAGCTTAAAAAACAGTTACTTTTACTGATAAAATTGATAAAACCTGTGTTTTTTATGCTGTTCTAGCATATTTTAGTAGATTGTGTGATAAATAAACCAATCCG
>JALWKK010000072.1 GCA_027081505.1 Flavobacteriaceae bacterium | reverse complement strand
CTATAATTCCTATTCGATCTCCAGCCAGGGTGTTAATAATTTGGTTTACCAGTTGTTTGGCTTTTTCTATCCGATTGGGTGCGATGTCTTCGGCAAGCATACTTTTAGACACATCGATTGCAAAGACTACATCTACGCCGCTTCGTTTTACGTTTTCTATTTTAGTGCCTATTTTGGGGTTTACCAGAGCAACACTTAACAAAGCTAAAGACAGAGAAAGGATAATAAACTTTAAGACGGTTTTAAAAATAGATTTATTTGGGCTTAATTTTTTTAATAATTGAGGGTTTGCAAAGCGTTTTTGGGCACTTTTCTTCCATATAACAAGCCATAACAACAGCAATGCCAACACCAAAAAGGTGAACAAGAGGTAAAAATATTTTGTTTGTTCTAATTGATACATATCAACATTAATTTTTTAGCAATGCTATCTTTTTACTATATAAAACTCTTAAAAAAAGTATGACGCAAAAATGCTTCCAACAGCAACAATCCAAATGCCAGAAGCACTAATGGTCTGTATTTTTCGTCATAACTTTTATATTTAAACTCTTCAATATCTGTTTTTTCCAATTTGTTTATTTCGTCATAAATTTCGGATAGTTTACTATTACTGGTTGCTCTAAAATACTTTCCTCCTGTGGTATTAGCTATTTCTTTAAGTAATTTTACATCTATTTCTACCGGAGCGTAATCGTAAACAAAACTCCCGTCCGGTCTAATAGCTACCGGGGATAGTGCGTTGCCGTTTGTCCCTATTCCTATGGTATATACTTTTATTTTGAATTCGGCTGCTAATTCGCTGGCTATTTTCGGGTCAATAAAACCACTGTTGTTTACACCGTCGGTTAGTAAGATTATAATTTTGCTTTTTGCTTTGCTGTCTTTTAGTCTGTTTACGGCAGTTGCCAATCCCATTCCTATTGCGGTTCCTCCTTCGATAATCGTATTGTATTTTACTTGGTTAAGCGATTTTAAAACAATTGATTTGTCGCTGGTAAGTGGGGTTCGGGTGTAGCTTTCTCCTGCATATTCTACCAGCCCTATCCGGTCGTTAGGTCGTGCATTTATAAATCGTGCCGCTACTTTTTTTAATGCTTCAAGCCGGTTGGGCTTCAAATCTCTTGCCAGCATACTTGCCGAAACATCTATGGCAATAACAATATCGATACCTTTGGTTTTAACAACTTTAGTAGATTCATCTACATTTCGCGGACGCGCCATAGCAACGATAATTAACGTTATTGCCAGTAGTCGTAACACGAACAGCAAATGCCTGAATTTTGCCAGCCAATTGGCGTTGGATTTAAACCCTTGTATGTTGGATATTTTTAATTCTGCCGTTTGTTTTTTGTACTTTAAGAAATACCATACCACCACTACCGGAAGCAGTAGTAGCAACCAGAAAAACTCGGGGTTTACAAATTCAAATGTTCGTGTCATTTACTCTTGCTTTGTTTTGGTTATTTCTAATTCGACAGAACGGATAATTCTTTGTTTAATTCGTTCGGCATCGGCATCGTCTTTTTTATAAACAAGTAAGACATTTTGTAATCCGCCTTCTTGCTTAAACAAGAGGGTTTCGTATTTTAAAGGTGTTTTTAGTATTTTTCCTTTTTTGTTTTTCAAATTAAATTCTCCATAGCCTTTTAATCCTTCTATTCCTTTTTCGGTTTTAAATTCTTCTTGTTTCACGACCATATTTATGGCACCGTAATTTTCTAAGGTTTGCAATCCTTGTTCGAGTGCTTGTGATAAATCTATTTCGGTTCCTTGCGGTAGCGAAATGGTACTAACGGTAATCCAAAATTTTTCAAAAATAGTTCCGTATTGAAATACTTGTGCTTGTGGAGTTTTATTTTGTAATGTGTCCGGAAGCACTTTTCTAATGAGTACTTCGGGTGTTTCTATGATAATCGCCGGATTTCCGTATTCGCTTTTTATCCAATGCTTTTCAAGTAATGCTTTTGGTGTGTTTCCGGTGATAATAGCTTTTACGCCACTAACGCCGTAAATTGAAACAACAACAATTGACAAAACTAAAAGTATTGAAATTGCCGATACAAAAGCAATACGTTTTCGCTTCCTACGACGTTTTTTGCGTTGTTCTTCGAGATATTGTTGGTTTTGGAACAGTTCTTCTTCGGTAGGTTCGGGGATTGCCTCTTTGGTTTCGTTTATCACTTCTTCAACCACAGTTCTATCTACTTTTGCTTGCCCTTCGTCTTCTTGCATTTTGGCAAATTTTACCAAATCGGCACGTTTTAAAATGGCTTCCAATTTTTTTAGAGTTGTTGTGTTGAAATTAAAACGCCCCGCATCTTTAAGAAGTTTTAGTCGTTGTATTAGTTCGTTTGTTGTGCTTTCTAATGCGCTATCGTCTATTTCTTTATCGATGTAGCGTTTTACAATTTCGGTTAAAGCAGAGTAATACTCTTTTGCTTTGTGTTCTTGCAATAGGGAAGAGTTGTCTAATTCTTGAAGTGCGGTTATGGCTTCTTCGTAAGGTGGAAGTTGTTTTTTTGCTTCTTCTTTTATCTTTTTTCTTCTAATTAATAGCAAAACAAGCAACCCGATAATTGCTAATATTGGAAGCAACCAATATAACCATTTTGTAAAATCTGTCGGGGGTTTTGGTATTTCTATAAAAGGTTTAATATCAAACATTTTTTGTTTGGTAGTATCTACCAATACATCTTGTACTTCAACTAAAACCGAATCGGTATCGTAGGGTTTGTTATTAATTACCACTCGTTGCGCCGGAATGGTGTAGTGACCGGAATCAAATTGGGTAAGCCCGTATTTTTTTATTAGGGTTATTTTATCGTTGTTAAAAAGGGTGTCGGTTTTGTAACTTTCTATTACTTCAAGCGGTTTAAAGGTTTGTCCTGCGGGAAAAAACACTTGAGCGGTAGTGTCTGCTTGAACTTGAATGGCGTATTTTATTTCTTCGCCTATTTTAATAGTAGTGGTGTCTATCGCTGAAGTTACTTGCGAAAGAGCACTGTTTGAAACAAATAAAAAAGCGATAGCGAAATAAACGCTAAGTTGTTTAAATGGTGTATTTTTTTGTAGTAATCTCATAGCTATCTTCTCCGGTCTCAAAATCTATCTTCCTCTTGTTTTAAAATACCCTAATAGTTGTTTTACGTAACTTTGGTCGGTTCGGCAACTTAATGCGCCTGCGCCGCTTTTTCTAAAAGCATCGGCAAAATAGGCAACTTGATGGTTATAATTTTCTGAATAGTTTTTCCTAACTTTTTTAGATGCCGTATTAACCAAAAACAATTCACCTGTTTCTTGGTCTTGCATTTCTACCATTCCTATATTTGGGATAACTTCTTCATTTATATCGAATATTCGTATTCCGGTAACGTCATGTTTTTTTGCAACGATTTTTAAGGTGTCTTTATAGTTACTGTCCATAAAGTCAGAAAGCACAAATACAATTGCTTTTTTCTTGGTTACATTGGTAAAAAACTTAAGCGCTTCGGCAATATTGGTTTTTTTGCTTTCGGGTGAAAATTCAAGTAATTCTCTAATAATTCGTAACACGTGGGAGCGTCCTTTTTTAGGAGGGATGTAAAGTTCGATTTGGTCTGAAAAAAGTATAACGCCAATTTTATCGTTGTTTTGTAATGCCGAAAATGCTAGGGTTGCCGCTATTTCGGTAATGATTTCGTTTTTAAATTGCGTTGCGGTTCCAAAAGATTCAGAACCACTTACATCTATCATAAGCATCAATGTAAGTTCGCGTTCTTCTTCAAAAACTTTTATATAAGGTTCGTTATAGCGGGCGGTTACATTCCAGTCTATGTTTCTAACATCATCTCCAAATTGGTATTGACGAACTTCGCTAAAGGTCATACCTCTTCCTTTAAAAGTACTATGGTACTCACCACCAAACACGTGGTCGCTTAACCTTCGTGTTTTTATTTCTATTTTTCGTACTTTTTTTAGTAACTCCTTGGTATTCATTATTCTTTTTTCACACCTTGTAAAATATAAAATGCTATTATCAAAAATTCAAAAATCGTGTTTACGGTACTTCAATTACATTTACAATTTTATTAATGATGTCTTCCGAGGTGATATTTTCGGCTTCGGCTTCGTAGGTAATCCCTATTCTGTGACGAAGCACATCATGTATTACTGCACGAACATCTTCGGGTACCACATAACCGCGTCTTTTAATAAAAGCAAAACATTTAGATGCCATAGCAAGATTAATACTACCACGGGGCGAGGCTCCAAAATTAATAAGAGGTTTTATTTCTTGTAGGTTGTATTTTTCGGGTGTACGGGTAGCAAAAATAATATCGAGGATGTATTTTTCTATTTTTTCATCCATATAAACTTCACGCACTGCTTGTTGTGCTTTTAATATTTGCTCTAAGGAGACTACGGGGTTTATTTGCTCATAATCACCCATCAAATTTTGTCTTATAATGTGTTGTTCTTCATCTTTTTTAGGGTAATCAATTACGGTTTTTAACATAAAACGATCTACTTGTGCTTCGGGAAGCGGGTAGGTTCCTTCTTGTTCGATAGGGTTTTGTGTTGCCATTACCAAGAAAGGTTTTGGCAGCGTAAAGGTTTCATCTCCAATGGTCACTTGTTTTTCTTGCATTGCCTCTAGAAGTGCCGATTGTACCTTTGCCGGAGCACGGTTAATCTCATCTGCCAATACAAAGTTGGCAAATATGGGTCCTTTTTTAATGCTAAAATCATTTTCTTTAATGTTATAAATTAGTGTTCCTATTACATCTGCAGGGAGTAAATCGGGGGTAAATTGTACGCGACTAAAATCACCGTGAACAGCTTTTGCCAAGGTGTTTATTGCTAAAGTTTTTGCCAAACCGGGAACACCTTCTAACAAGATATGCCCTCTTCCGAGAAGACCTATTAGCAATCGTTCTATCATGTGTTTTTGTCCTACGATTACCTTATTCATTTCCATTGTAAGAATGTCAATAAAAGCACTTTCGCGCTCTATTTTTTCATTTAAAGCAGAAATATCTAATGTTGGGTTTGTTTGTTCCATTTTTATTTGATTTTAATCTTAAATTTATAAGGCTGGCAAAGATGCAATTTTAACGATAGTTTTCTTGTTAACAATTGGTTAAAAATTAACAAAAGTATTGCCAAATTTTATAAATGTCGTTTTGTCATATTCTTGATAAAAATACTATTATTTTTGTATTTATGGATAAAAACATACATTATACCCTATCAGGGAAAGGGAAAGCAGTTGTTTTGTTACACGGGTTTTTAGAAAGCAGTACCATGTGGAGTAAGTTAGTGCCTTTTTTGGCGAAAAAAAACAAGGTGATTTGTATTGATTTTCCGGGTTTTGGTAAAAGTTCTTGCTTGACAGAAATTCATTCGATGGAGTTGTTAGCAAAAGTGATAAAAGATGTTTTGGATGAAGCAAAAATTAAAAAGGCTACTCTAATAGGTCATTCTATGGGCGGCTATGTTGCCTTGGCTTTTGCCGAATTATTTCCGGATAAATTACAATCGATTATTTTGCTAAACTCCGGTACACTATCAGATTCTCCCGAAAGAAAAAAACAAAGAGAACAGGCAATTTATTTGGCAACCTTAAATAAAGAAAAATATGTTTCGATGGCGATAAATAATTTGTTTCTTCCTTCATCCGGAAAATTATTTTCTTCCGAAATATCGCAACTTAAAACTGAAGCTAAATTGTTTCCTTTGTGCGGAATTACAGCGGCTCTTAACGGAATGAAAGTTAGAAAAGACCGAACCGAAATAGCCAAACACTTAACCGTTCCTAAATTTTTTATTGCCGGGAAACAGGACCCGTTAATTCCTTTTTCGGTAGCTTCTAATTTGGCGAAAATAACGAATATGAAACTAATAACTTTAACAGGCGGACATATGGGAATGATTGAAAATTATAATGAAATTGTTAAAAAATTACACTTAATCAATATTTTGTAACATTTAATCGATAAATTAAAATATATTTTTTAAATTTGATGTCTTAATCTAAGCACCCCTAATTAATTATGAAACCTAATTTTTCAATTTTCGGGTTATTTTGTAATTCGCTTGGACACAAGTATGTTGTAACGCATAAAATAACAAATCAAATTAAGGAGTATCGATGTGTTCGTTGCGGAAAAGAAGTAGCGAGCAATTTAAAAGGTAAATTAGAGGATATAACCGATAAACAGCGAAAAGCACATCAAGTACTACAATCTTTTATAAAGAAAAAAATAAAAAGAAAAACTTCCCGATATACCAATGAGACAAATATTGTGTAAATAATTTGGGAATAAAATAAAGCGCAAAACAATAAACTATTAAACCGCTACCGAATATCCTTGTCAACGATGTAAGCAAAAATTTGCGACAGATGGGTGTGAGGCAATTGTAAAACTCACTCGGTATCGGTAACTAAACAATCTTTTTTTTAAAAAAACATTCAAAAAAAGTAATTGTCTTACCGTTATTCTTTTTCTTTTACCGCGTTCCACCCTCTTGCAATAAGCGGGATTTTTGTATTGGCTCGGGTTATAAGATGAACACCTTCTTTTTCTGCCGTAATATGACCGATTATCGAAAGATTAGGGTTTCCTTTAATTTTAGGAAAATCTTCTTGTTTTACCGTAAACAGCAATTCGTAGTCTTCGCCTCCGTTTAAAGCAATGGTTGTACTGTCTATATTAAATTCTTCACAAGTAGAGATTACTTGCGGGTCAAGTGGTATTTTGTCTTCATATAAATTACAACCCACTTTCGATTGTTTGCAGAGATGAATGATTTCTGAAGACAATCCGTCGCTAATATCAATCATAGCGGTAGGTAAAACGTCTAATTCTTTAAGTAAAGGCGGAATATCTTTACGTGCTTCGGGTTTTAGTTGTCGCTCTATCAAATAGGTATAAGGGGCTAAATCGGGTTGTGACTTCGGGTTTACCTCAAACACTTTTTTCTCGCGTTCAAGAACCTGAAGACCCAGATAAGCGGCACCCAAATCTCCGGTTACAACCAATAAATCGTTTTCTTTAGCTCCGTTTCTATAAACAATTTCTTTTTTTGAAGCGCTTCCCAATGCCGTTACACTTATTAATAATCCTGAAACCGAAGAGGTTGTGTCGCCTCCCACAATATCGACATTATATATCTTGGCAGCGGTTTTTATTCCGGCATAAAGTTCGTCTAGAGCTTCTACAGGAAACCGGTTTGAAACCGCCAAAGAAACCGTTATTTGTGTTGCTTTTGCATTCATTGCATACACATCTGAAAGGTTTACAACAACCGCTTTATATCCCAAGTGTTTTAATGGCATATAGCTTAAATCAAAATGAATCTTTTCTACCAATAAGTCGGTGGTTACAACCAATTGCTCTTTTGCATCACAGCTTAAAACGGCAGCATCGTCACCAATGCCTTTTACAGTAGTTTTTTGAGTAATTTTTATGTTTTTGGTAAGGTGCTCAATAAGCCCGAATTCTCCTAATTCTGAAATACTAGTTCTGGAAGGGTTTTTATCTTCAATCATAAACAGAGTTTAATATCAGGTACAAAAGTAAGGTATTCAGAGAGGATGAAGCAAATTCTTCGAAAAAGAAATTTAATTAATAACTTGCTACGAGAAAACAACAAAAACTGTAGTAATAAAAAACCCCAACCGACAAAAGGCTAGGGTCATTTTACATAGTTAGTCAGTAATGTATTAAAACATTATAAAGTTAATGAGGTTTAAGATTATAACCGAAACAACTGCAACAGCCATAATAATAAATATTATTTTGCTTGCTTTGTTTTCTTTTAATCTCTCTTCTCTCAAAAGAATGTCATTTTTCATAGTGTAAAAGTCAAATAAAATTATATAAATTCCTATACGTGTTTATACGTATTTATTGTAAAACAAGTAGATACAATGCTTTTTTAAAGGAAAGAAGCCTAATACCGAATACGAATTCAATATAGTTCAATTTCAAGTTCTCTCATTGAACTATTTTCATTCTGTAACGGCTTTAACCATTCTAAAATATTTTTAAAAAATTAAATGTAACAAATGTAACCAACCCATGTATCTAAAGTTACCGTACACTCGTTGTAGTCAAGTTATTTTTGCACAAAATAATTTGTTACAAAATGAAAATAAAAAAAATAAGCATACTTATAAGTTTTAGTCTTTTAAGCGTTGCATTTTTTGCACAAGAAACAAAACCCATATCCAAAAGCGAGGTTTTATCTAAAGTTTTAGAAGCTAATACAAGCCTCAAAATATCGGAACAAGCGTTTAAAGTTTCCCAAGCGGATTTTAAACAATCACGAGCCGTTTTTTTGCCTAGTATTAAAACTTCGTACACAGGTATTAGTACCACAAACCCTTTAATGGCTTTCGGTTCCAAACTCAATCAAGAAATTTTAACACCATCCGATTTTGACCCCAGCCTATTAAACAATCCGGATGCCGTAACCAATTTTGCTACTAAAATTGAAATTCAACAACCTCTTATTAACGTTGATGGCTTGTACCAGCGAAAAGCTGCAAATACTAAAATGCAAGCAACCCAACTACAAGTACAACGCACTCAAGAATATTTAACTTTTGAGGTAGAAAAAGCTTTTATGCAACTACAATTGGCAAATAAAGCGGTAGAGGTTTTAGAAAAAGCACTTAAAGCGGCACAAGCCAATAAAAAATTAGCAAACGATAGTTTTAAACAGGGGTTTCTTCAAAAAGCCGATGTATTATCTGTAGAGGTACGAGTAACCGAAGTAAAAAACCAATTGCAACAAGCTAAAAGCGGCATGCGAAATGCTTCCGATTATCTTCTCTTTTTAATGAATGAACCTCAAGGAACGCTTTTGCAACCCAAAGAAGAATTGACCTTGATGGAAGAAAAGATAAATACAGCTGAAACCGTACCCGAAAACAGGGCAGATATTATGGCGATGCAACTGGCATCTGAAGCGTATAAAAAAATGAATAAAGCCGATAAAATGAGCTTTCTTCCTCGTTTAAATGCCTTTGGAAGTTATGAGCTGTACGACGATAAAATTTTTCAAGCAGATGCCAATGGCTATTTAGTGGGAGCTCAATTAAGTTGGGATTTGTTTAAAGGAGGTAAGCGATTTGGGAAAATGCAAAAAAGCAATGCACAATACCAAAAAGCAACCTATGAATACGAACAATATGTGTCAAAAAGCAATTTGGAATTGAACAAAGCCAACCGGATGTTACAAGATGCAAAAAACAGTGTTTCGCTCACACAGTTGGCTCTGGAACAATCTAAAGAATCGTTACGAATTAGAACCAACCGTTTTAAAGAAGGATTAGAAAAAACATCCGATTTACTTATGGCTGAAACGCAATATGCTCAAAAACAATTAGAATATTACCAATCACTGTTTCAATACAATTATGCCTTGGCATATGTACAATTTTTAACCAAAGAATAAATTTAAAACTATGAAAAGCAGATACACAACTCTTGCCGTTTTTTTACTATCCTTAATCGTAATAAGTTGCGGCAACAAAAAAGAAAAAACCACGGTAACAAACAATAACCCTGCCGTTACGGTAACCTTAAATACTATTAACGATGAAAATAACAATCCGTTTATTACAGCAAGCGGGAAAATAGAAGCAGCTAATAGTGCCAATTTGAGTACCCGTATGATGGGTTTTGTAAAAAAAATATATGTAAAAGTAGGCGACAAAGTTAATAAAGGACAATTGCTTATAGCTATAAATAACAGCGATTTACAAGCAAAATTAGCTCAAGTAAATGCCTCAATAACCGAAGCTACTGCAGCTTTTAACAATGCCGAAAAAGATTACACCAGATTTAAAAACCTATTTGCAGACGGAAGTGCGTCACAAAAAGAAATGGATGATATTACCGCACATTATACCATGGCAAAAGCTCGATTGGAAGCTGCCAAACAAATGAAAAACGAAATCCAAGCTCAATTTGCTTATGTTAATATTAGAGCTCCCTTTAATGGCATAGTTACCAATAAATTTATAAAAGTAGGCGATATGGCAAATCCGGGAATGCCTCTTTTGTCTGTAGAAACACCTAAACTGTTTCAAGTAACGGCAATGGTTCCCGAAAGTGAAATTTCAAAAATTAAAACCGGAACTAAAGTAGCTGTTTTGGTTAAGTCCCTAAACAAAACCATTGCAGGCGAAGTTACCGAAGTAAGTACTTCTGCACAAAACACAGGCGGTCAATATTTAGTAAAGATTGTACTTAATGAAACCAATGTCCCCATACTTTCAGGTATGTATGCAACGGTGCAGTTTCCTGTTGAAAAAACCAATACCACTTCCCCAATGGTATTGGTTTCAACAGAAGCATTAGTACATAATGGTGAGTTAACTGGAGTTTATACGGTAAGCCAAAACAACACAGCCATATTGCGCTGGTTGCGTTTGGGTAGAAATTTTGGCGATAAAGTAGAAGTACTTTCGGGGCTTAATGCCGATGAAAAGTACATAGTTAAAGCCAACGGAAAATTATTTAACGGAGCAAAAGTAACCATACAATAAAAAAAATAATGCGTTAGGGATTGAAGTGACATCCTCCGGCTTGCCGGAGATATAACGGAAAGCCCGCTCGAACGCCCAAAATACAAAACAGATGAAAGAAGGATTAGCAGGAAAAATAGCCAAAGGATTTATAGATTCTAAACTTACAGTATTACTTATGATTGTTTTTATGGTCATAGGTGTGTATAGTTCGTTTTTAATTCCCAGAGAGGAAGAACCGCAGATAGATGTGCCTATGGCAGATATTTTTGTGGGTTATCCCGGAGCCAGCCCAACCGAAGTTGAATCGAGAGTGATAAAACCTTTGGAAAAACTTATTTCTAACATACCGGGGGTAGAGTATGTGTACTCAACCTCGATGAAAGAACAAGGGATGGTAATTGTACAATTTTATGTAGGTGAAGACATAGAACGCTCGTTTGTAAAACTGTATAACGAGATAAACAAACACATGGATATTATGCCGCAAGGTGTCACGTTTCCGTTAGTAAAAACACGTGCTATTGACGATGTTCCGGTGTTGGGACTTACCCTTTGGAGTAAAAATTATGACGATTACCAATTAAAACAAATTGCCAATGAACTTACCAACGAAATTGAAAAAGTAACCGATGTATCGATTACTAAAAAAATCGGAGGAAGAAATCGGCAATTACGGGTTATATTAGACAAGGATAAAATGGCGGCAAGTGGCGTTGATTTTCTTTCGGTTGCTGAAATGATTAAAGCCAATAACCAGCAACTCAGTGCCGGAAGTTTTAATAAAAACGACTCTGAATTTTTGGTTACTACCGGAAGATTTTTAAAAACCGCTCAAGATGTAGAAAACCTGGTGGTAGGTGTACAACAAAACCAGCCCGTTTATTTAAAACAAATTGCTGCGGTTGTTGATGGTCCTGAGTTACCTAGAGAGTATGTAGCGTTAGGGTTTGGAGCAGCCAGCCCTAAAAAAGAAACTTTTAGAGGAGAATATCCTGCCGTTACTATTTCGGTAGCAAAACGAAAGGGTGCAGACGCGATGAAAGTTTCTGAAATTATAATAAACAAAATAGCACATTTAAAAACAACCTTATTGCCCGACGATGTACACGTTGAGGTTACCCGAAATTACGGCGAAACGGCTTCGCAAAAAGTATCGGAGTTATTAATACACCTCATTGGTTCTATAATTGCGGTTACGTTAGTTGTTATGCTTGCAATGGGTTGGCGTGGCGGTTTGGTCGTTTTTTTATCGGTACCCATTACGTTTGCCTTAACGTTGCTAAGCTATTATATGCTGGATTACACCTTAAACCGTATTACGCTTTTTGCCTTGGTATTTGTAACGGGTATTGTAGTGGACGACTCCATTATTATTGCCGAGAATATGCACCGGCATTTTAAAATGAAACGCTTGCCTTTTAAACAAGCAGCATTATATGCTATTAACGAAGTGGGGAACCCAACCATTTTGGCAACCTTTACGGTAATTGCTTCGGTATTGCCAATGGCGTTTGTTTCAGGGTTAATGGGTCCGTATATGGCTCCTATGCCCATAGGTGCTTCTATAGCAATGATACTTTCGCTTTTTGTGGCGTTGACCATTACACCGTATTTGGGGTATATTTTCTTACGTGAAAAAGACAAAAAAGGAAAAGAGCCTAAAGAGCATAAAAATATGGAGGATACCTTCATATATAAAATCTACGAGCGACTTGAAAGACCTTTAATTGAAAATCCTAAAAAACGATGGTTGTTTTTGGGTATCACTGTACTCTTGTTACTGGGTTCTATGAGTTTGTTTTTTACTAAAAGTGTAGCGGTAAAAATGCTTCCTTTTGATAATAAAAACGAATTTCAAGTAGTAATAGATATGCCGGAAGGTACTACATTAGAACGCACAGCGGTAGTTACAAAAGAAATTTCGCAATACCTTGCCACGCTTCCCGAAATTGTAAATTACCAAAGCTATGTGGGTACGGCATCTCCCATTACATTTAATGGGTTGGTGCGTCATTATGATTTACGAAGCGGAAGCAATGTAGCAGATATACAAGCAAATCTAACCGACAAACATGACCGGAGCGAGCAAAGTCATGATATAGCCAAAATGGTACGTCCCGAGATTCAGAAAATAGCCGAAAAATACAATGCCAACGTTAAAATTATTGAAGTTCCGCCGGGACCTCCGGTTCTTTCTACCATTGTTGCCGAAATTTACGGTCCTAACTACGATACACAAATAGATGTAGCAAATCAAATACAAAACATATTAAAAATAACACCCGATGTGGTAGATGTAGATTGGATGGTAGAAGATGATCAAGTAGAATACGAACTTGTTGTAGATAAAGAAAAAGCAATGCTTTACGGTGTTGCGCCACAGCAAATTGTTTATACCCTTAATATGGCAATGGCAAACCGGGCAGTAACAAATTTGTATAAAGAATCGGCATCGGAGCAGGTAGGGATTGTATTAACCCTGGACGAAAAAGAAAAATCTACCATTCAGGATATAGCAAACCTTAAAGTTAAATCGCAACAAGGTACTATGGTTTCGGTTTCCGATTTGGTCGAAATAAAACAACATACACGAGCTAAAAGTATATTCAGAAAAAACCAAAAACGCGTGGTGTATGTTACGGCAGATATGGCAGGAAAATTAGAAAGTCCCGCCTATGCTATTTTAGGAATGGATAAAAAGCTACAAGAAGTAAAACTTCCTAAAGGATATAAACTTAATGAATTATATGCAAAACAACCCGAATTTGAAGACGATTATACCATTAAATGGGATGGAGAATGGCAAATTACCTTAGAGGTTTTTAGAGATTTGGGAATGGCATTTTTAGGGGTAATTGTTATTATTTACATTTTAATTGTAGGTTGGTTTCAAAACTTTAAAGCTCCCGTTGTAATGATGGTTGCCATACCGCTTTCTATGGTAGGAATTATTTTAGGACACTGGATGCTAGATGCCTTTTTTACTGCAACATCGTTTATTGGTATGATTGCCTTGGCGGGTATTATGGTAAGAAATTCGGTTTTACTTATTGATTTTGTAAACCTGCGTTTGGCAGACGGAATACCTCTAAAACAAGCCGTGATTGAAGCAGGAGCGGTACGTACAACCCCCATTTTATTAACCGCCGGAACAGTGGTAATAGGAGCGTTTGTTATTTTATTTGACCCTATTTTTCAAGGATTGGCAATTTCGTTAATGGGAGGTACCATTGCCTCTACGGTATTAACCTTATTGGTAGTTCCCTTGGTATATTATTTAATTGAAAGAAAAAATTATAAATAAAACAAGTGATATGAAACTAGTTATTGTAACCGCAGTAGAACAATTTCATGACGATATTATGAAGTTGTTTAAAGAAGCCGATATTCGTAATTTTAGTGAATCGGATATTGAAGGATATAAAAAAGCTCCGGCTTTACTGTCTTCTTCCAATTGGTTTGCCGCAGAACGAACCGGAACAGATTCTATTATGCTGTTTTCTTTTACCGAAAAAGATAAAATAGACAAACTTTTTACTTTATTAGAAAATTTTAATGCCCAAATGGAAACCAACAACCCCATTAAAGCGGTGGTGCTACCTATTGAGCGATTTATTTAAAAAAAAAACAGAATTATGATTAACAGATATATTAAAGCAATTGCCGGAATTTTCATTATTATAAGTGTCTTATTAGGAATTTATATAAACCCGAATTGGTTGTGGTTTACGCTATTTGTTGGAGCTAATTTGCTTCAATCTTCGTTTACCAAATGGTGCTTAATGGAAGATATTTTACGTAAGTTGGGAATAAAAGATAACGGGGAAAGTTGTTGCGGATAATAGTACTTACAGACTATAAAAAAACAAAACTGGCACCATTACCTAAAATACTATTACCAAAATTAATAGGCATATTTGCCCTATTTTATGATTGCCCGTATGGTTTCCGGGGAAGTAATCAAACTTTTCTTCTACCTCTTGTACATAACAACTTACATTCGGTAAATCCAATCGGCAGGATTTAATTTTGTGGCGTTTTTATAAATTAAGAATTTTAAAATGGTTTTATGAGTTAGGGGATTCGTAGATACAGTACCCAATACTTGCTTCGTTTTAATTTTGTCTCCTTTTTGTACGGTGACACCGGTTAAATTACTATAAACGGTAATATAATTACCGTGTTGTATAAAAACTGCTTTGTTGGCACCTTTTAGTTTTTGTATTTGCATCACTTCGCCATCAAAAACAGCCCTTGCTTGTGCATTTTTATCGGTGGCAATTTCTACTCCGCTGCAATACGTTGTAACATTGGGTAATTGTGGATGACGGGTTGTTCCAAATCGTTTTACAACAACGCCTGTTTTTAGGGGCCAAGGTAATTTTCCTTTGTTATTTGTAAAATTTGTAGCAAGCGCCTTTGCCTCGGCGGTAAGTGCAAAGGAAGTAGCTTTTGTACTTCCGGATTTACCGGACTTTTTGTTAGAAGCAGCAATGGCAGCAGCAATTAAGGCATCAATCTGTTTGTCTATTTTTGCAGCTTCGCGTTGTTTGGCTCGTATTTGTTTTGCAAATTTAGTTTCGTCTTTTCGTAATGATGCAATCAACTCTTTTTGTTGTTGTTTTTCTTTTAACAAGTTGGCTTTGGCAGTACGGTTTTCTTTAATTAGTTTTTGTTTTTCTTTTTTTTGACTAGCCAATCGGGTGTTTAATTGCTGTAATTCTTCGGTTTTTTCCTGAATTTCAATCCCTTGTTTTTTACGATATTTTGTGTATTGTTTCATATACTGAAACCGTTTGTAGGCTTGCAGAAAATCTTCAGAAGATAACAAAAACATAATCCTGCTTTGTTGCGATTTGTTTTTGTACGACTTTACAATCATAGAGGCGTAGTCTTCTTTAAGTTGTTTTAATTCTTTTCGTAATAATGTGATTTTCGATTGATTGTCGTTAATTTTTCGGGTGAGTAAATTGGCTTGTTGGTTGGTAATCTTAATGAGCCGTTCCATTGCATCAATCCGGGTGTCTAAATCTTCAACTTGAGAAAGAACATTTTTTTCTTCTTTTTTAGTTTTAAAAAGTAAGGAGTTTATTTTTTTTATTTGCTTTAAAATAAGTTGTCTTTTTTCTTCAAGTTGTTTCTGCTTAGAGGGCTGTGCAAAAGCAAAATTGCTTCCTAAAAACAAAAAAAACAAAAACAGATATGGTATAAACCCTTTCATTTAATCTAAAATTATTTCTTTATAACCGTTAGGGATAGTAAACGGAAATCGTACCGGTGCATTTACATCTATTTTTTTATAGGTTAGGTTAATATTGGTTTTTTCTTCGTTTTCGGTACTTGTTATATGTATTTTTGAAGGATAATAACTGTTGTTTATTTTTGTATAATTTCCGTAAAAAACGGTTAATAATCGATTGTCGTACGGTTGGCTAAGCGACTCGTAGTTTACGGTAAAAGTATCGGGATTTAATAAGATAGAATAAATAAAATTATCCGGTTGCTTTTGCGGTTCTAATTTGTATTTGTTATTAAAAACACTAAGGGTATAATTGGTATCTAACGAAAAGATAGATTGTCCTAACAATATGTTTTGTGCTTGTTTAAAATCTATTTCGGTGCCAAGCCAATTGCTTATTAGTGTAAAATCACCATCAAAATAAGTATTTGAAAGGGTTTCGTAATAGCTTACTCTGTCCGGTGTAATGAGCACTTTTGCCAAAGTTACACCTAAAATAGAAGCTTTTATCCAAATGTTTTTATCTTTTTCCATCCTCAGGCTTACCGTAATGCTTTTACTGCTTTTCGGGTCTTCGTATTTTACTTGTAAACGAGCGGCAAGGGTTTTAAATTGTGGGGTTGCACTACTATGAGCCTGTATAAGCTGTTTGGTGCTTAGATGTTTGCTAGGCATAGAACTTCCGGTTATGGCTTTGGTTCCTTTACAAGAGGATGCCGTAATGGTTATGCTCAAGAGAAAAAAAAGGCGGTATGGTAATAGGCGGTTTTTTGCCATAGGTTAATTTTCGACCGGTAAAGATTCTATTTTTTGACGAAATTGTTTTGCTTTTTTAATATTTCCTTTTTTTGAATAGGCTTCGATAAGTTGGTTGTAAAATTGAATCTCGATTTTAGGGTTATCCAACAAAAAATCCAATCCTGTTTCGAGGCTTTCTATGGCGTCGTCCCATTGTTGAAGTTTATTGTTTGCTTTTCCGTTTAGCAAGTATAATTCGGGTTGCGAAGGAAAAACCTCTAGGCTTCTATCACTAAGATTTTTAGCTTTTTCAAATTGGTTTAGGTCTAATTGCAACCGAAGGGTTTGTTTTACTAATTTATAGTTATCACTATCGTTTTTCAACCCTTTTTCAAAGTAAGTTAATGCCTTTTCTTTGTCTTTTTCTAAAAAGAATTTTCCCAACTGAAAATAAAAAGTTCCGTTATTATCTTGTTGTGCAAACCATTCAACTACCTGTTCTAAGTATTTTTGATATTGTGTTCGGGTAGTGATAAATGCCAAAAAATCGTCTAAAATTTGATATTTATTTTGACTCTCTATTTGTTGCGAACGAGCAATTACTTTAATAGAAGCAACCGCCTTTTCTACAGAACCTTCAGTTAAATAAAATTTGTACAATGCCAGGTGGACTTTTTCAGATGAGGGAAGTTTTGAGTGTAATTCTTTAGCCGTTTCAAAGGCTTTTTTTGTGTTTCCCTGTTCGCTGTAAAGGTAAATGAGATTAAGGTATTCTTGTTCGTTTTTGGGTTTGCTGTTTATTTTGGCAACCAGCTTGTCTATTTCTTCTTTTTTGTTTCCGGAAGCTCGGTAAATTTGCCTTCGTAAGGCGTTTCTATATTGACTTTCGCCCCGCTTTTTGTCTAATTCGTCCAACAGTGTGAGAGCTTTTTCGTATTGTTTGGTTCTAACGTACAAACCGGCAAGTTCTTCTTTATAATGTGAATTGTGAGGTATTATTTTTTTTACAAGCTCAATAGCCTTATCATAGTTACGTTGCAACGAATATAAATCATACAATGAAATAAGGATATCGGGTTTTTCGCCAACGGTCTCGATGGTTTTTAAGTAAAATTCTTCGGCATCGTCATAGCGCCTTAGTTTTACGTAATTTTTAGCTTTTTCAAAATTTATTACCGCTTGGTTTTCGGGATCCTTTCGAGTTCCTTTTTCAGCTTTTTTTAAGGCAACCAATGCCAACTCGTAATTTTCGATGGCGCGTTGTTTTAAGGCTTCAAAAAAGTTTTCTTGAAACACATCGGTTACGTTTCCCAAATCATCTTCAAGAAGGGTTTGGGTGTCTTTTTGTGCGATGCTCTGTAACGGAAGCAACATTGCTAAAAAGATGCTAAAAACAGATATGTGTGTTATTGCTTTCAATAGTTATTTTAATTGGCTGTAATCTCCTAAGCTAATATTTGTGAAATTACCGTCAAAAATAACATGGTTTCCTATCATTGCCTTGTTAAATTTGGCGTTTTTTATAGTTGAATGTGATTGAATGATACTTTCTTTAACGTTACTATCCTCAATTATTGTGCCTTTTCCCACCGAAACATAAGGACCTACCGTACTGTTTTTTATAATTACTTCTTCATCGATAAAGCAAGGTTCTATAATAGTAGCGTTTTCCAGTGTAACGGTATCGGAGATTAGCGTTTTCTTATCCTGTTGCAAAAATTGGAGCATTTTGGTGTTGGTTTCTACGGTAACGTCTTTGTTTCCGCAGTCCATCCATTCGTCAACGGCGCCTGTTTTAAAGAGTTTTCCGTTTGCCATCATGCGTTTAATGCCATCGTTAATTTGGTATTCGCCTCCGTTTATAATGTTGTTGTCCAACACATATTGCAATTCGTTTTTTAGCACGCCAACGTCTTTAAAATAATAAATCCCTATAACGGCTTGGTTGCTAACAAATTTTTGCGGTTTTTCTACCAGCTCGATGATTTCTTGGTTTTCGTTAAGTTTTACTACGCCGTAGGCTTCGGGGTTTTTTACTTTTTTTGTCCAAATTACGGCATCGGCTGTTTTGTCTAAGTTAAAAGTTGCTTTTATGAGTGTGTCTGCATAGGCGATAACGGCAGGTCCTTGCAGTGATTCTTTAGCACACATAATGGCATGACCGGTTCCTAAGGGATTAAGTTGCCGGTAAATACTGGGTTTTGCACCTAATGATACGGCTAATTCTTTTAGTTTTTCTACTACCTCATCACCAAACCAAGCCGGGTCGCCCAGTATAAAAGCAATCTCTTCTATGGGTTCGTTAAGCAATTGGGCTATTTCGGTTACCAATTGATGTACAATGGGTTTTCCTGCTACCGGAATAAGTGGTTTCGGGATGGTTAATGTATGCGGGCGAAGACGTGAACCACGACCTGCCATTGGGACGATTATTTTCATAATTTTTTTCCGATTAAAGTATCATAGAACTATGTTATTGTTGTTTAATTTTTTACTTCACTCCCGTACTTCCAAACCCTCCGGCACCTCTATCGGTTTCCGATAATACACTTACCTCTTCCCATTGCGCACGTTCGTGTTTGGCAATGATGAGTTGGGCAATGCGTTCGCCATCTTCAATAGTAAAATCTTCGTTAGATAGGTTTACCAAAATCACGCCAATTTCTCCTCGATAATCGGCATCTATAGTGCCGGGAGCGTTTAAAACGGTTATTCCTTTTTTTGCAGCCAGTCCGCTTCGCGGGCGTACTTGTGCTTCTATACCCACGGGTAACTCTATAAACAAACCGGTTTTTATTATGGCTCTTTCCAGCGGTTTTAAAACAACGGGGTTGTCTAAATTTGCCCGCAAATCCATTCCTGCCGAAGCAAGTGTTTCATAATGAGGTAACTTGTGACGCGATTTGTTTATTATTTTTATCTTCATTTATAATTTAATGATTTTTTTTAATTGTTTTTTTTCCGAAACAAATATAAGCGCAATATATAGGAATAAAAAACCGGTGCCTATCCAAATATCACTTTCAAAAATATAAAATGAAAAAGAAGCCAATAGTACCGAAAGTAATATGTAACCGCCAATTTTTTTGATATCATACGGCACACGATAGTGTTTTTTTCCTAAAAAATACGACACCACCATCATACTACTATAGGCTGCTAAGGTAGCAATAGCAGAACCTACGTAACTTATAACCGGAATTAATACCACATTTAAAACCAATGTAACAATGGCTCCCAGTACCGAAATATAAGCACCATATTTAGTGCGGTCGGTTACTTTATACCACACCGAAAGATTATGATAAATACCCAAACACAAATTTGCCAACAAAATAATAGGTACGATGCTTAATGCACTCCAATAGGCTTGATTGGGAATTAATATGCGTTTTAAAATATCGATGTACACAACAACAGTTAGTAAAATTAAACTACCCAAAACTACATAATAGCGAGTTATGGTAGCATAGGTTTGTTGGGCGTTTTGTTCTTTGGCATGGTTAAAAAAGAAAGGTTCTATACCCAACCGAAATGCTGTTGCAAAAAGGGTCATAAAAACACCGAGTTTGTAACAGGCTGCATAGACTCCTACTTCGGCTTCGGCAATGTTTGATGGAAGCATGTATTTAAGTAAGATTTTATCAAAAGCTTCGTTAATCGAAAAAGCAATTCCCGCAATAAGAACAGGAAACGCATACCGAAGCATTTTTTTAAATATAGGCAGGTTAAATGCAAACCCGATTTTTTGGTAAAGCGGTAACAAAATCAATAAGGTAATGATACTGGCGATAAGATTGGCAATAAATACGTAAGCAACTTTGTTTTCTTCAAAATAAATATCGCTCCAAAAACTGTTGGAATTATCCACAGCAAGCTTTGGAAGTAATAAAAAGAAAAACAAATTGAATCCTAAGTTTATACAAACATTAAAGATTTTAATAAAAGCATATTGCGTAGGTTTTTCGTTGGCGCGAAACCATACAAACGGAATAATCGCAAAAGCGTCTAAGGCTAATATGAGTAGCCCGTACGTAACAAAAACAGGGTTAAAATCCAAGGTGTTTGCTATTTGGTTTTTAAAGGGAAGTGTTACAGCCAAAAAGAGTAACGTAGTACTTGTTATTGAAGTTAAAGCTGTTGCTTGTACTTGTTTTTTATCAAATTCTTTTTTATTAATAAACCGAAAAAAAGCAGTCTCCATTCCGTAGGAAAGCAGTACATTTCCTAAAATAAGAAATGCCATAATAGAAGCATACACACCATATTGTTCTCTACCCAGCACACTGGTGTAAAGAGGCACTAATACAATCCCTAATGCTCTGGGAAGTACCGTGGCAAGACCATAGATAAAGGTTTGCTTAAAGAGTTTTTTAAATACGCTCAAGGATGCGATTGTTTCGAGCAAATGTACCTAATAGGATGCGTTGTTGCAAGAAGAAATTAGTAAGGAATGTATATAACTAAGAAAATCGCCAACTAGGACGATTTTCTTGGGAATAATAACTAAATTGAAATAAGTATTAACTTTTTACTTTGCAGGTGTTTATTCCAATAATGGAGTATAAAGGACAAGAACTAATAAGTGCTGTTAAGGTAAATATTGCGGCAACTGCCAGTAATACATACCCTAAAGTTCCGGCAATAGTGCCATTGTAATATAGATAGCCAATAACAGCAGCTATAATTAATCGAATAATGCGGTCTGCACCGCCCATGTTTTTTTTCATAATATATAATTTTAAGTTAGTAATTTTTTAATCACTAGTACAGTTATAGTAATAATACCAATGCATAGTAAACATACCATAGCTATTTTCAAAAATTTGTTTACTTTCACATCTCAAAAGTATAGCATACATTTGTTGTAGCCTGTAACAAGGATTACAACTAAAAGTATTATGCTGAACGATAGCAAGTTACAAAAAATTATTGGAAATACAGATATTTAGATTCCTCTTTTAATTCTTCTTTCTATTTTTGAGGCGATATCTTTATAGTATCCTTTCTTTTTCCATACCAAATCGGTTTTGTTGTATAAATAGAATCTCGGGAGAAACAATTTGTCGAAATATTGATTTGGGTCTTTCTCAGCGTCTATAAACACAAAGGTATCAAAGTATGGCGTATCTTGGTAAAACTTATTATTATTTGCTTCTCCACTAAAAGAATAAATAATTATGTTTAGATTTTTATTGTCTTTTAGTGTGTGGAGTTTTTTTAATGCTACTCTGCAAAAACCGCAAAATGGTGAGGAAATTACAATTAATGTGTAGGCTTTGTCTTCTTCAATTGATTTATTTTTATTAATAATGATGTTATAATCAAAAATAGGTTTCTTTTTTTGTGAAAAAACACTTAAAGACAATAGACAAAAGAATGTTAGTTTTAGTAGCATATGTTTAAAACGATTAAGATATACAATTTATTGTTTTATGTAATTATCCCTTCATTTTTTAATGAAGCGCTGCACTTATTAACTTATAGCTTTCTTTTACAACTTTAAAGAATTTGTAATGTTATAAAATAATTTACTACCTTGCCTCTTTATGATAAAACACTTGTTTATACTGTTATTTTCTGTTTTGTGTTGGGGTCAGCAACTCACATTTGTAGATTCTACGGCACTTCAAGCCGATGTTTTTGTTGGCAAAGATGCATATCGTAACACCTATTTTATCAAAGACAATGTTTTTTATAAACTAGAAGGCAACAAAGAGTTTACCTTTAACGATTATTCACTGGGAAAACTCACTCGAGCAGACATTATAAATCCGTTAAAAATCCTTTTGTTTTACCAAGAAACCAATACCGTTGTTTTTGTAGATAATACCTTGAACGAGATAGAACGCATAAACCTTAATAATCTTCCGGATAGTGTTTTTGCACGAAGCGTTACAAACACCGGAAATAATATGATTTGGGTATATAATGAAATTGCCCAACAATTATTTTTATACAATTACCGTAGCAAACAATTTGTTTTTATCTCACCTTATTTTGACGAAAACTTAATTTATCAAACCAGCGATTTTAATTATTGTTATTTGCTTTTTACCGATAAATTAATTGTTGTAAACACGTACGGAAGTATTTTATTTAGCTTTCCCGTTTCCGGATTTTCTAAAATAGTACTTTACAAACAAAACCTTATAGGCGTAAAGAACAACAAACTATTCTATATAACTCAAGAAGACATTCAACCCATAAAAATACCGATACCCGAAATTACCATAAAAGACTTGCAACTTTTTGAAGAATTCCTGTATATTTATGACGGAAAAAAAACACATACATTTTCAATAAAATATCCAAACTAAATCACCTTATGCACATAGCCATAGCCGGAAACATAGGAGCGGGAAAAACCACACTAACCAGAATGTTAGCCAAGCATTATAAGTGGATTGCACAGTATGAAGATGTCGAAGACAATCCGTATCTCGATGATTTTTATAACCAAATGGAACGTTGGTCGTTTAATCTTCAGGTTTATTTTTTAAACAGTAGGTTTAGACAAATACTCGATATTAGAGAACAAAAAAAAACCGTTATTCAGGACAGGACCATATATGAAGACGCTTTTATTTTTGCTCCCAACCTTCACGCAATGGGCTTAATGACCAATCGTGATTATAAAAACTACCGATCGCTTTTTGATTTAATGGAAAGCGTAACCCAACCACCCGATTTACTTATTTACTTAAGAAGCTCGATTGAAAATTTGGTAAAACAAATTCATAAACGAGGACGTGAATACGAAAACTCCATAAGCATCGATTACCTAAGCCGTTTAAACGAACGCTACGAAGCGTGGATTCACGACTACGACAAAGGAAATTTGTTAATTGTAGATGTAGATAAACTCGATTTTGTAGAAAATCCCGAACATCTTGGCGAGATTATTAACCGTATTGACGCCGAGTTACATGGGCTGTTTTAGTTTTTTGTAGGCAGTTTTCAGTAGGCAGTGGGCAGTTTTCAGTTGGCAGTCTTCAGTGGGCAGTAGGTGAGGTGTCTGGTGTGAGTTGAAAAATCATAATTCATCAATCATCAATCACCAATCTAATAAATCTTCAATTGTGGTATTCTCGATACTTTCAACAAGTTGAAAACCTACCTGTTGGTATATTTATCTGCATATGGCAGACAGGCTCGAATACCAATTACCAATCACCATTTATAAATCCTCAATCTTCAATCACAAAGCTGTCTCGATCGTTTAAGAAGCCTAACTTTTTTCGAAGTTTTGTAATGTGATTTTTTTCAAGTGTAACAACTGTTGTTTCTTCTTTTTCAGAAAAAAATAATCGTTCGCCCAAGACATCATAAACCGACGAATGTCCGGTATAAACAATACCATTTTCATCTTTACCAACCCGATTTACGCCTACGGCGTAACACATATTTTCAATAGCTCTGGCTCTTAAAAGTGCATCCCAGGCACTGATTCTTCTTTCGGGCCAATTGGCAACAAATAGCAAAACATCATAATCGTTGGTGTTTCTAGCCCAAACCGGAAATCGCAAATCGTAACAAATTAACGGGCAAATCTTCCAACCTTTACAGTGTACAAACAGTCGTTTTGTACCTTTTTTATACACTTTATCTTCTCCTGCGAGTGTAAATGCATGGCGTTTGTCGTAGGTTTTAAAACTTTGGTCGGGAAAAACAAAAAACAGCCTGTTAAAATAATCTTCACCGTCTTTTACAATAAAGCTTCCGGTGATGGACGTTTGATACTTTTTGGCTATTTCTTGCATCCAATTTAAGGTTTTTCCGTCTTCGTCTTCAGCTAGGCTTTTGGCTTTCATCGAAAAACCTGTAGTGAACATTTCGGGTAAAACAATCATATCTGTTTTTTGATTTTCAGAAAAGAGAGCAACAATTTTTTTTGATAAAGCGTCTCGGTTTGCTTCGGGATTTTCCCAAAGTAAATCTGCTTGTACCAAAGCTAAGGTTAACGTATCTTGCATACCGTAAAATTATTGAAATTATCTCACATGAAAAGCGTTACTTTTTTATTTGTATTATTTTTTGGTCTCACTGCAGTTGCACAACAAGGTGGAATGTGGATTCCGTCCCTTCTTAAGGGAATGAACGAACAAGAAATGAAGCAACTGGGTAGTAACCTTACTGCCAAAGATATTTATGATGTTAATACTTCTTCTTTAAAAGATGCCATTGTTCATTTTAACGGAGGATGTACCGCAGAGGTAATTTCGCCTAAGGGATTGTTGCTTACCAATCATCATTGCGGTTTTAGTCAGATACAATCGCATTCAACTCTCGAAAACGATTATATTAAAAATGGTTTTTGGGCAAAAAGTTATGCAGATGAACTTCCAAACGAAGGGTTGTATGTAGATTTTATCGTTCGGATAGAAGATGTAACCGAACAAGTTTTGCTTGGAGTTAGTGATGCAATGCCCGAAAGAATAAAACAATCTAAAATAAATTCAAACAGCAATGCTGTAGAAAAAGCAACTAAAAAAGAAGTTTGGCAAAAAACCAAGATAAAAGCATTCTATAAAGGAAACCGGTATTTTTTATTTGTTTACGAACGATATGAAGATATTAGATTGGTAGGAGCGCCGCCGGCAAGTATAGGTAAGTTTGGTAGCGATACAGACAATTGGGTTTGGCCAAGACATACCGGCGATTTTTCGATTTTTCGTATTTATGCTTCAAAAGATAATAAGCCTGCAAAATACAGTTTTGATAACGTGCCTTTTAAGCCGAAACATTTTTTGCCAATTTCCATAAAAGGAATAAAAGAAGGCGATTTTACGTTGGTGTTCGGGTTTCCGGGAAAAACCAACGAATACCTTCCGGCAGTAGCCGTAGAGCAAATCACTCAAAAAATTAACCCAAGTAATATTGCTATTCGTGAAGCAGCCTTGCAAGTTATTGACAAAGCGATGAAAGAAGATGATAAAATACGTATTCAATACGCATCAAAACAAGCCAGAATAGCAAATTATTGGAAAAAATGGATAGGTGAAAATCTGGGTTTGAAAAAAACAAATGCTATCGCCAAAAAGAAAGATTTTGAAAAAATGTTTCTTAAAAAAGTAAATAAAAAAGGGCTTTTTGAAAAATACGGCAACCTGCTAACTCAATTTGATAAATTGTATAAAGAAATTGAACCCTTTGCCGTAAAACGGTCTAATTTTTTAGAAGTCTTTGTTAGAAACAACGAGTTGATGCAACTTATGTATAATCTTCGAAAACTTGAAGAAGCTTACTATCGAGGAGAAGCTGTTTTTAATAAAGAAAAAGAAAAAGTTTTATCCCGCGCAAAAAAAATATTTAAAAACTACAATGCCCAAGTGGACAAAGGAGTTTTTAATGCCATTATGCCACTTTATACAAAAAATGCAGATGCTTCCATTTACGATAAAACCGGATTTACTTCTTTTAAAAATACATCACAAATACTTACCGGAACACCTCAAGAAATTATTTCAAAAATTAATAACGATGCTGCATATCAATACGCAAAACCCTATTTTGAAGAGCTATACCGGAGTATAAATCCGATGTTTTTTACATTAAACGACAAAATAAATAATCTTCAAAAATTGTATATCAAGGCACAAATGGAAATAATGCCAAATGAGCGATATTTCCCTGATGCTAACAGTACACTTAGAGTTACTTACGGGCAGGTAAAAGGCTATGCTCCTAAAGACGGAGTTCTTTATCATCCGGTAACATATCTTGAAGGTGTGATGGAAAAATACATTCCCGGCGATTATGAATTTGATGTTCCTCAAAAATTACAAGACCTATATGCTTCAAAAAATTATGGAAAGTATGCCGATGAGAATGGAAAAATGCCGGTTTGCTTTTTAGGAACAAATCATACTACAGGCGGAAACTCCGGAAGTCCCGCTATTGATGCAAACGGAAATTTAATAGGTCTTAATTTTGACCGCGTTTGGGAAGGCACTATGAGCGACATATATTACGATCCGGAAATTTGCAGAAACATTATGGTGGACATCCGCTATGTACTGTTTATTATTGATAAATATGCAGGAGCAGACCGGTTAATAGACGAGATGAAAATTACGGAATAAAAAAGCTAACCGTTTGATTCTCTTTTTACCAATAAGTAAAATCCGTTGTCTAACGGCAAA
Organism: Flavobacteriaceae bacterium; assembly: GCA_027081505.1. Taxonomy (GTDB): domain Bacteria; phylum Bacteroidota; class Bacteroidia; order Flavobacteriales; family Flavobacteriaceae; genus Marifrigoribacter. The sequence goes on along the minus strand of JALWKK010000072.1, from coordinate 18,152 downwards.
TATCCTTGATCGTAGACATAATAATACATTGCGCCGGCTTTGGTAGTATAAATTGAGGTAAAATAACTAAAATCAAAACCCAACTGCAACAACTTGGCTTTAGTTATTTTGGTTTTTCCTGTCGGGTTTTGCGATTCTAATATTCGGTAATTTTTTCGTAACCTGTTATTAATGGTTCTTAAGAGGTTTTTAGTGTCCTTGTTAAGCGAATTATTATAAGCATTTCTGCAACCGTCGTTGCAAAACTTTTTATCGGCTCTGCCTATAATTTTTCTCCCGCATTCAGGACACTTTTTTTCCATTTACCAATCGGTTATATGTCCCCAATTTTCGCCTCGTTTAATTCGGTATAACTGCATTTCGGAAATACCAAATTGTTTGGCTATAAGACGCAGGCGAGTTTTTCGGTTGGGGTCAAAAATTCTTCTTTTTAATAATTTTACCTTCGCATCACTTAATTTTGAATAAGAGGGCTTTTGCTTTAACGGGTTGTTTTTATTATGTGCAAACAACTCTTTTTTATTTACAAACTTTAAGTTGCTAACATGATTGTTCTTTTTATTAAAGTCTTTATGAATTACATACGGTCTTTCCGGATCGTTTTCCAAAAACAATTCGGCAACCATTCGGTGTATGTAAAGCAAATCGTTTTTTCCGTTCTTTTTAGGAATAGTAAAAACATCGTAACCCGTTAATGTATACACTTTTATTGGTTTCCCTTTTACATTTTTCATATCCTGGTAAATGTTTCCAAAATTAGACACTTCCAGATGTAACTCTTTTTTCCAATGCTCTCTTCGGTATGGCTTCCACACCTCGTTAATATTTGTATTCATTTTTTTAGGGAGTTAATTTTTATTCCCAAATATACAAAAAATATCATTTTCCCACATCAAAACCGGAAATAGCTCGAATTTTAACAAAAAATGTATTTAATAAGGTTGGATTAAGCTGTTTTCGATTTATTCCAAACCTAAAGCCGATTTCTTAAACTTAACGCTATCTTAAATTAGGTAAACCTTCATATGCGTTGGTTATCGTTCCTCATTTTGTACGTAATAAAACGGTGAGTGTATAAGTCGTTGGGTGTTTTATAGCACTTAACTTTTAATTTAATTACTTATTACCCAATGCTTTATATGTATTATTGGTGGTCGCTCTTTTTACATCTATTTTATTTTTCTAACAGCCATTCAAATACATTTTTGTGGATTATTCCATTTCTGTTTTGAGTAAAAGTATCCTTTGTTAATAAAAATTTAGGATAATTATCTTTTATTGTTTCTAATGGGGTAAATTCTCTTTTTTCAGTTTCTTCATTTGATACATCCCAAGAGACTTGATAATATTCAATTTCTCCATTCCGGTTTTTTACGGTAAAATCCACCTCTGTATTTCGTAAACGACCTGTCCATACTTTATAACCTCTTCTTAACAATTCAAGATATACAATACTTTCAAGAATATGACCTCTATCAGATGTTCTTTCTCTACCAACTAATACATTTAGTAAACCAACATCTACTATATAATATTTTTCCAAAGTCGCAAGTTGTTTTTTCCCTTTTATATCAAAGCGATTAACTCTATAAAACACAAAACTTTCAACAAGATATTCTATGAATTTTTCAATTGTGTTATGATGAATATTTTGGTTGTCTGCTTTCAATGCTTTTGAAATACTGCTTGGTGAAACTTTATTTCCAATATTGTTTGCTAAAAATTTAACAAGATTACCAAATGCTCTTTTATTATAAATTTTATGTCTCTGTGTTATATCTTTCTCTATAATTGTCTTGTATAATGCTTCAAGATATTCGTAGATTTTATCATAACCTTCTTTTCTCAAATCAACACCTTTTGGCAATGAGGTTTCATTTACATAATCATAAAACAGGGCTTCATAATTTAAGTATTTATTGTTTGTGTCTATATTTCTGCCTTGCAGATATTCAGAAAATGAAAAAGGTAATATTGAAATTTCAATATATCTTCCGCTTAATAAAGTTGCCAACTCACTTGATAATAAGTTAGCGTTAGACCCTGTAATATAAATATCAGTATTTTCTGTGGCGTAAAGTCCGTCAACCAATTTTTCAAAATGAGTAATATTTTGAATTTCATCAAGAAAAATGTAATTCATTTTCTCCGGTTGCAGTTTTTCCTTTATTTCAAAATAGAGTTTATCCCAAGACTTATTTAGAAAATTTTCGGGCAATTCAAAATTATAAAATTGTATTTGCACATCGGATACTTTTTCTTTTAATAAATCATCTCTGAATATTTGCAAAAGAGTTGATTTACCCGAGCGACGCAAACCTGTTACAACCTTTATTATATCCTTGTCTTTATACGAAAATAGCTTATCAAGATAATATTTTCTTCTAATCTTCTTTTCTATCATAATAACAAATATACAACAAAAATTAGCAAAACTTGCAAAAAATAAAAGTTTTGCTAATTTCCTGTCTTGCCGTTCTGTTTTTGAGTGCCGCACAACAATTTGTTAAATGGATTAATTTGAAAATAACCACCAAATTCTAACGGGCTTTGCTCTGCATAAACATCAGGTTGTAATTGTAGCTTATAACTACTCCCTAACTCTTCAAAATCATTGCCTAATACGAAGTTTTTAAAATCATGACTAAAATCAAAAGAACGGGCAACGAGGCATCTATTTTCAAACAGATTGTCTTATATAACTTCAAAAGCTTCGGTATGAGCATAAATCCCTAAGCAGTATTTTAGACTTTGTTTTTTTTGAAGCTTAGCCAAAGCTATTCCGTCTTATTAAAAAAAATAAAATTTACGTGTTAATAAATGCATAATCAGAGATTAATTTGAAGGCTGTTTTTTGCACTAATATTCAAATTTTTAGCATTAATTTTTAAGCATAAAATGATGCTCAATTTTTTATAAAAAATACTTACTTTTGCTCCCTTATTTAACCGTAGCTTTGATATGAATGCTAAATTTAATGAATACAAGGTATTAAACCTTCCTAAATTAGCCGAAGAAGTATTAAATTTTTGGAAGTCTGAAGACATTTTTAAAAAAAGTGTTGAAACCCGCAACGTAAATAAACCGTTCATTTTTTTTGAAGGTCCTCCTTCAGCCAACGGACTTCCCGGTATTCATCACGTAATGGCACGTTCAATAAAAGATATTTTTTGCAGGTATAAAACCCAAAAAGGATTTCGAGTAGAACGAAAAGCCGGGTGGGATACACACGGCTTGCCCATAGAGTTGGGTGTTGAAAAAGAGTTGGGAATCACTAAAGAAGACATCGGAAAAAAAATAAGCGTTGAAGACTATAATGCTGCGTGCAAAAAAGCAGTGATGCGATACACCGACGTCTGGAACAAACTTACCGAAGAGTATGGCTATTGGGTAGATATGGAAAACCCCTACATTACCTACAAGCCCAAATATATGGAAACGGTTTGGTGGCTTTTAAAACAAATTTACAATAAAGGCTTGCTTTATAAAGGATACACCATACAACCCTATTCGCCAAAAGCCGGAACAGGTCTTAGTTCGCACGAGTTAAATCAACCCGGAACCTACCAAGACGTTACAGACACAACGGTTGTCGCCCAATTTAAAGCCCAAAAAGAAACCCTACCTAATTTTCTTAATAATACCGAAGGAGATATCTATTTTCTTGCTTGGACAACCACCCCTTGGACATTACCTTCAAATACAGCATTAACCGTAGGAAAAAAAATAGATTATGTGTTGGTAAAAACCTATAATCAATACACATTTAAACCCATTCAAGTGATTTTGGCAAAAGACTTGGTTGAAAAAGTTTTTTCAGGGAAGTTTAAAGCCGTTAACACCGAAGAAGAATTAAAATCCTACAATAAAGAAGATAAAAAAATACCGTATTTAACAGGTGAAGCATTTAAAGGTAGCGAATTATTAGAAAGCCGTTACGAGCAACTATTACCCTATGCTTTACCTTTTCAAAATCCCGAAAATGCTTTTAGAGTAATTGCGGGAGATTTTGTAACAACCGAAGACGGCACCGGTATTGTACATACCGCACCAACGTTTGGTGCAGACGATTTTAAGGTAGCGCAGCTGGCAAAACCTCCGGTTCCTCCTATGTTGGTCTTAGACCAAAACGGTAAAGCTGTTCCGCTGGTAGATTTACACGGAAAATTTAGACCCGAAATGGGTGAGTTTGCCGGCAAATATGTAAAAAACGAATATTACGATGAAGGTACTGCTCCCGAAAAATCGGTAGATGTAGAAATTGCCATTAAATTAAAAACCGAAAACAAAGCTTTTAAAGTCGAAAAATATACCCACAGTTATCCCAATTGTTGGCGAACCGACAAACCCGTTTTATACTATCCTTTAGATTCTTGGTTTATTAAAGTAACAGCGTTTAAAGACAGAATGTATAAACTTAATAAAACCATAAACTGGAAACCAAAAGCCACAGGAGAAGGACGTTTTGGAAATTGGCTCGCAAATGCAAATGATTGGAACCTTTCTCGCTCCCGATTTTGGGGAATTCCACTCCCGATTTGGCGAACCGAAGACGGAAACGAAGAAAAAATTATAGGATCGGTAGAAGAACTAAAGACCGAAATGCAAAAATCCGTAGAAGCCGGTTTGTTGAAAGAAGATATTTTTAAGGATTTTATAGTAGGAGATTTTTCTGAAGAAAATTACCAAACCGTAGACCTGCACAAAAACATTGTAGATACAATTATCTTGGTTTCCGACAGCGGAAAACCTATGAAAAGAGAAGCCGATTTAATAGACGTATGGTTCGATAGCGGTAGCATGCCCTATGCACAATGGCACTATCCTTTCGAAAACAAAGACAAAGTTGAGCAAACTTGGCGAAAAGCCGATTTTATTGCCGAAGGGGTTGACCAAACGCGAGGTTGGTTTTATACACTACACGCCATAGCTACCATGGTTTTTGATGATGTAGCTTATAAAAATGTGGTTTCTAACGGATTGGTTTTGGATAAAAACGGACAAAAAATGTCCAAACGATTAGGAAACGCAGTCGATCCGTTTGAAACATTAAAAAAATACGGACCCGATGCTACACGATGGTATATGATAAGTAATGCAAACCCTTGGGACAACCTAAAATTTGACAGCAACGGAATAGGAGAGGTTAGAAACAAGTTTTTCGGAACATTGTATAATACCTATAGTTTTTTTAGCCTATATGCCAATTTAGATAATTTTACTTACTCCGAAGAAGATATACCTTTAACCGAAAGACCCGAAATTGACAGATGGATACTTTCAGAACTTCATACACTTACTAAAAAAGTAGATGATTACTATACCGACTACGAACCTACCAAAGCCACAAGAGCCATTTCTTATTTTGTTCAAGAAAACTTGAGTAATTGGTATGTGCGTTTAAGCAGACGACGCTATTGGAAACAATCTATGGGAACAGATAAACTTTCGGCTTATCAAACTTTATACACCTGCTTGGTAACAATTGCAAAATTAAGCGCACCTGTTGCTCCGTTCTTTATGGATAGACTATACAAAGATTTAAATGAGGTTACTCATAAAGAACCTTTTAATTCGGTTCACCTTAGTGATTTTCCACAAGCAGATGATAGATTTATAGACACTACTCTCGAGCACAAAATGCAGAAAGCACAAACAATTACTTCGTTAGTTTTATCCTTGCGACAAAAAGAAAAAATCAAAGTAAGACAGCCGTTGCAAAAAATTATGATTCCGGTTTTAGATGAAGACCAACGAAAAGAAATAATATCTGTGGCAAATCTTATCAAATCGGAAGTGAATGTAAAAGAAATAGATTTAATAGATGAAGATTCGGGTATTTTAGTAAAGCAAATAAAACCCGATTTTAAAAAATTAGGACCTCGTTTCGGAAAAGAAATGAAAGCCGTTGCGCAACTTATTTCAGAATTTGACCAAGAAAAAATAAAGAAATTAGAAAAAAAAGGCGAAATAGACATTGAAATAAACCAAAAAAGTACTAAATTGTGCTTGGATGACGTTATAATAAGACCACAAGATATCGAAGGCTGGTTAGTAGCCGGAAATAGCGATATTACCGTTGCTTTGGATATCACGCTTAATCCCGAATTACTAAATGAAGGTATAGCAAGAGAATTGGTTAATCGCATTCAAAATTTAAGAAAGGAATCGGGATTTGAAGTTACCGACAGAATTGATATAACCATCCAAGAAAATGAAAAACTAAAAAAAGCAGTTATCAAAAATGAAGATTACATTAAAAGAGAAACACTTTCTAAATCAATAACATTTGCAGACCGCGTTAATAATGGAACAGAAATTGCTTTTGATGATATTAAAACAAAATTATTGATTAAAAAATAGAATCATGACACAAGAACCCAAAGTACGATACAGTGATGAAGAGCTAGAAGAATTCAAACAAATTATCAATGAAAAAATAGAACAAGCTCAACGACAATTAGAACTCATAGAAAGTGCTTACCGAAACGACCAAAATAATGGCACCGATGATACTTCTCCTACCTTTAAAGCTTTTGATGAAGGAAGTCAAGTAATGAGTAAAGAAACAGCATCACAACTGGCTATTCGTCAAGAAAAATTTATTCGTGATTTAAAAAATGCACTCATCAGAATTGAGAATAAAACCTATGGAATTTGTCGAGTAACAAAAAGGTTAATCAATAAAGAACGGTTAAAATTAGTTCCTCATGCTACGTTAAGTATTGAAGCAAAGAATATGCAACAGTAACTTAACCCGAAAAATTCACGGAATTTTTAAACGACTAAGTACTGCCAACAAATTTGTGTATTTTGAAAACACCCAAATTTGGGGTATTTCTAAGTCGGAGTTTCCCGAATCTCCCTCTTTGTCCATAGCAGATTCATATAATTCACTTCGTTGTTTATATGAATAATACGGGTTAACTTATTTTACAAACAAAAAAAGAGCCGCTATTTTGGCACTTTCAGGATTAAGTCCAAAAATTAAATTTTCTTATTTCAGATATCTGATAATTAGGTTAAAATTGAAGTTGATATCTATGAATGATAAAAATGTTTTATTGTTTCGGTATTACATATTTTCACCAATATAATTAATACAACAAATCCGTTATTTTACCATTTAGATTAGCATAAGTGCATTTATCCAAACGAGTTAATTGAGTTATTTTATTAAAAGCATCTAAGATGTTTTTGGGTATTTTTTCGATGTATTTTGAGCTATGCGCTATTTTATTGCGTAACCTATCAAGTCCTTGAATAGAATTCTTATTTTCTACTCCTTTCTGTTTAATATGTCGGTGATAAGAATTATTAATCGTTGCATACAATTCAAGGAGTTGTTTTACCGTGTGTAAATTTTCTTCTTCGGTAATTTTTATTACCGCTTCCAACTGTGTACTAACCGCATTGGTTTCAATTTGAAATTCTGCTTTTAAAAATTCCCCTACTCCGTCAAAATCTTTTTTTATGGTATTTCCGGTTTCTTGAGCGTATTTATGAATAAAAGCAATTAAAAGATGCTCTAACGATTGTTGAAACTGTAAGATGAAATTGTTATTATCATTATTTTCAAGATAAAGTGCTGCTCTTGCTAAAAATTCCCCGTAAACATAATAATCAAGTTTATCCAAATTTTCTTCTAAGTCTTGTAAATTTATCGGTGGTATTTTATCGATAAAATCAACCAGCATTTTGTTTTTTCGATTTGGCTTATCAAATTCTCCAGCTATATCTTTCCAAACATTTTGTTTTCGTAATTTTCCCAATTTAATAAACGGTAAAGCCGGATTTTTCTGTTCTACTTTACACAGTAATTGATAAGCCGAAGCATAATGATAGTTTTTTATCAATTCCTTAACATTTTTTTTAATAAAAATTTTTTCTAATTCCTCCGTGTTTTTCTCTCGTAAATCGTTTTTATCAACTCCTTCCACATTAGAAATATACTCAATTTTTGTATTGCTATGTATTTCGGGCATTAACAGTTTGCAAACCAATTTTTGTTGCGGTGTGCCGCCTGCATCAAGAAATACCCATTCCGATTGCGAATAGTTGTTCTTGATTTGCTTAAATAATGATTGATAAACGGGTATTAAATCATTCTCGTCTGATGGGTTTCGCTCAATTTTAATTACCTCAACCGGAATTTTATATTTTTCTTCGATGATATTTTTTACTATCAAAGCCGTCCAATAAGTATCTTGATTAGTGTGTTTCTGTTCTTGGGCTGTTTTTTCTTGGTCGGTGCCAAATAAAATAATTCTGTCCGGATAATCGATTTTATTTTTTTCGCCAAGGTACTTCTTTAAAATTTCAATTTGAATTTTATATTTTTCTTGCTCAAAATTTTCCAATAATTGCAAGGTTACCGTTTTAAATTCAAATTTTTCGTTGTAAAGATTTTTCTCAACCGGATTTCCTTGTTTGTCGATTCCGGCAAAGGTGTATCTTAAATGCCTGTTTCCTATGTTGTTGAATAAAATTTTCATAGTTGGTAATCATTAAACTTTAAAACTCGATTTTCACAAATCCGGGTAAGCGGTAGTCGTGTAACAAACGACGGGTTTTAGGGTATGAAAAGTCTTCATAACCTCTACGAGCAAGCAGTTTTTTTATTTTATTCCATTCATTATCGGAAGTAATTTCTTTGAGCCAACCGCCGGTCATATAATCCCAACCGCTGCCGCTACTCATACGAAACACCGCCACATTTTCGCTTTGGCATATATCAACAATTTTTTTGTATTGTTTTATAATGGTTTCCCCAATATTTTCATCGATATACCCATCATCTAAATCACCTTTAAACGCCTTAAACTCCTGTTTTGCAATACACAGAGTATGTTCATTTATTCGTTTGATTATATCCTCTTTATTTTTAATTCCCAGCCGGTTATATTCAAAAAAGCGTTCATCAATCACCATTTTTATTTCAAATGCGGCATCGACTACTTCTACCAATGTGGATAATTGATTTTTTATTTGCCATTCATCATTTCTATTCATATTTAATGTTTGAAACATACTTACCGAGAGGTTTTCTTTGGGTATTTCGGCATCGGCTATTTTTATAAATTTGAAGATGTCGTTTTGCGGATTAAAATTTTGCTTTGTATTAATTTTTAGTAAATCACCGAATAACTTATCTTCTTTTTGAAATTTTATTTTCTCTTGTCTGTCCTTGAATGTAACAGCTCGAAAATTTTCTTGTTTGTTTTTGTATTTCTTGATAATTTCAGGTGAAACAATAGCCGTTCTTAACGCTCCTTTTATACTACTTCCGGGCAATACCGGGTTTTTTGTATATTGGTTTCTAAATTGTTCTTTTAGTTGTTTTTTTACTGTTCCGGTTTTGTTGGGTAAAATTTCTTTGCACACACCTTCCAATGCTACACGGTAATTGTTTTTCAAGTCGTTCCAAATGCTTTCGCCGTTTTCAATTTTGCCAGTCCACCATTGTATTTTGTCTTCGCCGATTACGTTTAGTATTTTTTTCGGGTCCACTTTACCAATTTTATTATCACCTGTAAAAAAATCGACACCTTCTTGCAAGGTTTCGCCACTTCCTATATGAACAGGTGATACGGTTTCGGCTTTAAAAACGATGGTACGGCTGTTTATTTTTTTATTCATTGTTTGCATTGTTTTCGGGTATTTTGCAAGGTATGGCAAAGGGTCTGCCGTCGCGGTAAACACGGTGTTCTGTTTTATTTGCTTCTTTGACTTCGGCAACTTCAAGGTTTTTGCCTTCAAGTGTGTCGGATTCAAACACGGCTCCTTCGTTTATCATCCATACTTGTTTTTTTTGCCAGTGGCGTTTGCTTTCGTTCTTGGCACCGGCAATGTATCCGTTTCTTATTAAAATGTTGTAATTGCCTTTTTCCAATATATGGTTGTTTATCTCTTCTTCGGTGGGTATGTATTTTGACAAGGTTAACAGATGTGTTGCGTCTTGTGGCAGGGTAATCTCGGTTTGGGTGTGCTCATACTCAAACAGTCCGTTACCGTAGGTTGTGTAGGCACCCAAACCCGAGAGCGAGAGTTGTTGTAGAGCTTGTTTAAAAACCGTATTGCTTTTTTCATCTTTTAAAAAATAGGCAAACCAAAGCCCGGTATATATTTCTTTGCTATCGTGAAAAAAAGTGCGACTAACATAAAACGGATCGCCTTTTTCCGTTTCAAAATAGGGAGATACGCCCAAGGTTACGTGTTCTTCGGTTTCGGAAATCAATACTTTAAACGATTGGTCTTTTTGGCGAATGTTATTTATAAATTCCTTGTTGGCTTCGGATATTAAAAATTTATAATTATCCAACTGTTCTTGCGCGTACAAGTCTATTTCGTGGCGAGCTTGGATATACGCTTCAAACAATTTTTGATCGATAAACCGAATTTTTTTGATGTTTTTTTGATGTGCCGGATTTGTTTCGGCTTTCTTAAAAGGGTGCGGTAAATAAGGTTTTGGAAAAAACAGGATATGGTTTAAAAAAGGATAAGCCGACGAGACAATAAGATTTTGGTTTAATTCTAAGAGCTTTTCTTCATTTATGCTTAAACAAGATACCAAAGCCGCTTTAATAGTATCGGAAGCAATGGTATTTACTTCTTCGATAAAATTTCCGGATCGTCTTCCGGTTAAGGCAACGGCTTGTTTAAACGAAAGTTTTACAATGTTTAGTTTCATTTTAATGAATTAATTTTCGAAATACGCCTTAATCTCGTTATCTGTTTCTTGGTTTTCCCATTTGTCATTTATCCATCCTTTGGTGGTTAGGTTTTCTATTTTAAATTTAATTTGTCCGTAGCCCCTTGAGCCATGACCACCCAGTGCATCGTCTTGCACCAATTTTATTCCTTGCGCCAGGAGTTCGCATAATTCTTTAGCTTTTTCATTGACTTCATTGTCTTCGCATACTACATTTACCACCATTTCAAATTTAAATTTTGCTCCGGCAGGCACGCGTTCAAATGTGCGTGGTGTTGCTTTTGATGTTAACCGGTTGATAACCACTTCGGTTTTGGCTTCGGTATAGAGCATATCGGTATCGTTCCAATCTTCTTCGTTTTCGATATGCATTTCGGCATCTCTAACCAACAGCCGGGAAGCGTGTGAATTGTTATCGCCACCGCTTTTTCCAAACAGTTTTGTTATGTCTTCATCATTACCCACACCGCCGTCTTTACCGTACTTTCCCATACTAAGCTCCAACAATGCTCGCATTTTTCCTTTAAGCGATGAGCCGGGAATAATGGGTTTTTGCGACAACGGATTTCTAATAACCAAATTATCGGGTCCGCCGATACCCATTTGTTGGTTTGTTCCGCCTATATGCATGCCGGTTAATGCTTTTATTTTTCCTTTTATTATTATTTTTTGTTGTAGTTTTTCCATAATTGTAAATTTTGAGTTTTATTAAAAAAAAATTATTTGGCTCCGTGGTATTTATGATAAGCCAATACGGCTTCAAAGAATTTTTGAAAATGGTTAAAGGTTTGGTTATCTTTAACAGCATCGGTAGCCGGATTAAATACTTTATTTATAAAATTATTTTTAAAAAATTTCTTTTGCCAATCTTTTTGTAAACGACTACCATTGTAAGCCACTTTGGGTTTTAATAAAACAAAATCGGTTTTGCATTTTTCGTACCCTTTCTGTTTTATACGCATAATTTCACCGTAAATATTTCGAAGTTGCGATGATGAAATATCTTTATCTTTAAGCACTTCCCCCAATTTATCACAAAATTCTACCATTTGCTCGTCTGCACCTTCGATTATCCATTTTTGGTTAAACTCAGGTAGGTTTATGTTATCTCGATTGTTATGGTGCCGATTGCTTCTTCTTTGTTGGTATTGTTGATTATAGCTCATAATTCATCATTTTAAAAAGTTAAATAATTTTATTGTTGTTTTTTGTCTCGTATTTTCAGTTCTGCCAAGCGTGCGGCTAAGGCATATAATTTTAGGCTGTGGTATTTTTTTTCATCATGTTGGGTTCGCTCCCACTTGTTTTCTATACCGTCAAGCAAAAGGTTTTCCAAAAACTCTTTTTCGTCTTTGTGGCGTTGTTTCATTCGTCCAAAGTCGTATGCCATTAGCCAAATTATGCGTTTGTTGGTAAATTTTCCTTTTTTTTCAAGCCCCGACATTTCGTAGTAGGTCATTATTTTTTGCAGGAGTGCTTTGGGTAGTTTTTCTTTATCGATTTTTTCTTTCAGTTCATTTGCTTTGTCTTCAATCATTTTATATTCTACTTCCCACGCCAATGAGGTATTAAATAATCCAAGTGCATCTTTTTGTTTTTTTACTTCCGGCAGTTTATTTCCGTCATTATCCAAATAAGCTACGGTTTTTGTTCTCCACGCATAGCTTTTTCCGGTTTTTTCTTCTTTTTCGCACTTTTCGGCTTGCGTAAGTACGGGATATTTGGGTGGTGTAATGATAATGCCGCCCGAGAGTGTAAGGAATGGATTTTGACAAACGTATTGTCTGAAATCGTTTCGGATTCTACGGGCATAATTCATAACCACTTGCCAATCGCCCAAGAGAAACAAATCGTCGCCACCGGCATATACGATAACCGTATGTTTTTGATACAATTCGTTGTTTTCCCATATTTTGGTTAAATATCCTTTAAAAAACAAATCCAAATTCCGACTTAATTGCGAGTAGCGACTCAACGTGCGGTCTTTGAGTAAAAAACCGTTTTTAAAAATGTAGCCAAGGTTATCTACGTCCATTCGCACTACTGCCAGTTTGTTGTATTCGCCTTTGGTGAGTCGGTCATAGGGCTTGGGATTGTTGTTTTCGTCAGCCGGATAGGTGTTTCCGCCGTAAAATTCAAAGCCTTGAGCGGAATGTTTTACTTTTTCATCGATAAAATTTTCTACCTCATTTATTTTTAGTTGTTTTACGCCTTCAAAATCTATTCGAATGTCGGATTTTTCAGATAAAACGTGGGTGTATTCCAAAAATTGAAAGGCATTTTTTTCTTTTTTACTCCACTTGCCTTTAAATATGTACCAATATTGGGTTTTTTTTAACCATTTACCAATTTCTATCTGGTCTTTGGTTGTTTTATCTACAATTCCTACATCGGTTTTTACGCCTTTTCCTTCCGGTAATGGCATACCGGTTACGGCATCGGTTTTTATTTCTCCGGCTTCGCCGAAAGGTGTAAAGGTTGTGGTGTAGTTATCCTTTATGTAGTTTTTAAATCGTTGGTTTTTATCGTTGCCCAATGCTGTAAATATTGCTTCCCAAACCTCGTTTAAGCCGTTATTAAAAATTTGTGAGTAAGATACGGGAGTATGAGCCGTAGCCAAATACAATTCGCCGTAAAATTTGTTTACAAATTCTTCGTCTATTTCTTTTTTTACGCGTACTAAATTATCTTTTACAAATCGGGTGTTTGGCAAAAGCATAAAAAATCCGCCACCGGAATTGTATATTACGTTGGCTTCGTATAAATCGAGTTCGTCGAGTATTTTTTTAATAACGGTGGTGGTTACCAAGTGTAGATAAAACGAGCGTCCTTTTAGGTTTTTGGCTGCGTTTTTTGACACAATGTTGTAAATGTAGTTTTGTATTCCGCTTAAATCGGCACCGAAGAGTAAGAACGGTTTGTCGGTACTGTCCTTAAACGAAGCGTAACGGTATTTAAAATCGTTAAGTTGCTTATTTTCTTTTAAATAATCGTATAAACAAACTGCAAAAGCAGCAACTGTTTTACTGTGGTCAAATAACGATACATCGGGATAATTTTGTGTGCTTGCCGGCACATAAACGGTATATTTTTGCATCACATACAACAAGGTGTCTGAAAATGCTTTGTTCTTGATGATATTATCGGATTTTTCGGCTAATTTTTGAACTTCTGCTTCAAATTTAGCCCACAGCTCTTCATATTTTGCTTTCATCTCATAGCCGCTATCTTTTTTAACGGGCATAATTTTTTCTACATCAAGAATTTCTGCCGGAAATCTAAACTTGTTGCGCTGTTGGTATTCTTCCAACGGCATACCTATCTTTTCAAATATGGAAAACAGTGGGGTGTTTATCCAATCGCCAATGTCGTCGTTTTCTTTCAGGGCATCTTGTGTAAGTTTGTCGTTGTTACGGTCCATACCGCTGGACAGGTGGTCGGCACAGGCAATAATGTTTTGCAAGGGCGAGTTGGGAGCGTGGTGCTTGGCGGCTAATTGTATTAGGCTTTCGGGTGTTTCTTTTGCTTCGGTTTTTATAAAGCGTTCGTTTATGTTTAAAACCCGCTCTATAAATTGTGCCGTCCATAATACGTGCTTATAGTAATACACTCCTTTGTATTGTTTACAAAAAGTGCTTTCCGTAAAGGTATTTTTATCGAGTTGTTGCCATCCTTTATCCTTTTCATATACATCGGCGCGTTGCCAAAACTTTCCGATATCGTGCAGCAATCCAGCCAAATATATTTTATTCTTCATTGTTCAGTTGTAATTTTACTTGTTGTTGTATCTGTTTTTTTACCGGTATAATTACTCCGTAATTATGTGCAGCTCCTTTACCCAAGCCTATATGAGGAGGTAAAAAAGCATTGGTGCTAAAAAACACATCAAAGGCTTTAAATTTTATTCCTTTAAACGATATCCACTTTTCTTTTTTTATTTCAAAAGCATCAACGGCAATATTACTGCAAGGATATGCACCCACTCCTTTCATAAAAGTAATCATATTTTTAATTAGATGTTGTTTTAAAAAAGCGAGTTTGTCGTTTGGTTCTTCTATTTGGTGATATTTTACATAATGCTCGTTATGTAAGGGCATCCAATTTCTTATTTTATAAAAAAACAATGCCTCTTGAGACGGGATAAGCCTATAATTTTTTGAAACAATTGTTTCAACCGATAAATTAATATCTTTGTTGTATTTGGGCAAACAAATAATTTTATCGGTTGCGTTAAACAGTAACGGTATTGCTTCTACACCGTCGGACAGATAAATTACGGCGGCTTTTCCTTTAATGCTTTTATATTGTATTAGCGGATAATCTTGACGAAACATACCGCCTTTATGATTGTGATACAATACATGCTGTTTTTGCACCGCTTTTAGAATAGCCGAACGCAACAACGGCACCTCATAAGGCGCCAAGTTTTGTTTAAAATAAAGCGTTAAATAAGGTGTTTTATTCAAGACATATTGTTTTCAGGCGGATAAATATAATAAATTAATTTTTAAAAATAAAATAAAATGCACATATACATTACAAATCCGGGTACACAAATATCTTTTTCTAAAGGAGTATTAATTTGTGAAACGGAAGAAGAAAAAAAAGAAATACCATTGCTTCATATTACCGCATTACATATTACCGCCAATGCAAGAATAAGCACCAAGGCTATGGTAGCCCTTATTGAAACAGGCGCTCCGTTATTTATAGAGTCGTCTATCGCCATTGAAGCCATTTTATGGTCGCCCAATTACAGCTCTATTAGTACCATTAGAAAAAAACAAAATTTGTTTTGTTTATCAAACTTAAGTTTAGCGTATGTTGTAAACCTTATTGAAGAAAAAATAAGCAACAGAGAAAAATTACTATCGGTAAAATATAAAAACAGCACCGATATTACAACAATCAAAAAAACTATCCGGTTACAAACAAAACAATTAAAAGAAACCCTACGGTTAAGTAACGATAATAAACCGGCAGTAATTTTTCAAAAAATAAGAATCTTAGAAGCACAAGCATCAAAATTTTTTTTTAAGTTTTACTTTTTACTGTTTAACAAAAAGGTAAAACCCGAAAAAAGAGATTACAAAAACGCAACCAATCCGGTAAACATTTGTTTAAACTATTGTTACGGTATTTTATACAGGCAAATTACAAAATGCTTAATTATTGCCGGTTTAGACCCTTTTTGCGGCATTATGCACACCGACAGGCACGGCAAAACAACACTAACCTACGACCTAATAGAGCCATACAGGGTTTGGGCAGAGCATATTGTATTATTGTTTTTTAAAAAAGAAAAAACAAAAACGCTGGCTTTTTTAGACCAAAAAGACAGGCTTACAAAAAAATATAAAAAAAAATTAACCACACTTTTTTTAGATTATTTGCATAAAAAGAAAATACTGCGAAACCGAAAAAAAAGAACACCTATGACACACATACAGTTAGACTGTTACCAATTAGCAACCCACATTAAAAATTTTGAATATGCAGAATTACTTAATAACATACGATATTAGCGATAACAAAAAAAGAAACAGGCTAATAGATTTGTTAAAAACATCGGGGTTTTACCGCGTACAATACTCTGTTTTTGCCGGAAAAACCACAAAAGAAGCCGTAACAAAAATAAAAACAGTATCGGCAAAGCTGTTGGATAAAAACGACAGGATAATTATTTTACCTATTCCGGAAGCGGTAATAGAAAAAATAGTGGTTTTTAACCAAGGTTCTAAAAAAAAGAAAATAGATATAGATCTTATTTTTAGCAAAAAAGTAGTTTTGTTTATCTGATTTTAGTTATTTTTGAATACACAAAAGTCCCGAAAGTTCTTTGACATCTTGATTTTGATGTCAAAAAAACATAGTGTAAGTTATTGTTTTTATGTGAGTTATTTACAATTTGCTCTTTCAACCCACCTCCGAATTCCACAAGGATTGACACAATGGCATTTATTGCAACACCAATCGGAGCGGTAATCTTTCAACCCACCTCCGAATTCCACAAGGATTGACACTTTCAGAACTTCAATTAATTCATTAGAAGCTTTAAACTCTTTCAACCCACCTCCGAATTCCACAAGGATTGACACCCGTTGATGTAGTCTCCAAACTCGACAGCATTACTCTTTCAACCCACCTCCGAATTCCACAAGGATTGACACTGGAGTACTATACTTTCGTCCAATAAATCTCCCAACTTTCAACCCACCTCCGAATTCCACAAGGATTGACACTTAACAATAGGGTTAACAAAATCAATAGTTGTGTTTCTTTCAACCCACCTCCGAATTCCACAAGGATTGACACTGCTTATACATCTCACCCGATTTTGAAAACAAACCGCTCTTTCAACCCACCTCCGAATTCCACAAGGATTGACACACTTGCAATTTCTAAATTATAACCGAGTAGTAAGCACTTTCAACCCACCTCCGAATTCCACAAGGATTGACACAAATAGAATGAAACTTCCTATGAGATTTTTCAGAACTCTTTCAACCCACCTCCGAATTCCACAAGGATTGACACCTTTCTAATATTTCAAGCAAATCCGTACCACCTGCCTTTCAACCCACCTCCGAATTCCACAAGGATTGACACTGTCTTTTAATCTTTTTTTTAACGTAGTGGGTTTGGGCTTTCAACCCACCTCCGAATTCCACAAGGATTGACACTCAAAAGATGGCAGATCTTCGGGTGCACCGGCGTACTTTCAACCCACCTCCGAATTCCACAAGGATTGACACGATAATTCGGCTTTAAGCTTATTATGGTTATACATAACTTTCAACCCACCTCCGAATTCCACAAGGATTGACACTTTTACTTCTTAAAGTTTCGATTAAATTTTCCATTGTCTTTCAACCCACCTCCGAATTCCACAAGGATTGACACCTTTGGTTAAGTCTTCTATTATTAGCATATTTTATCTTTCAACCCACCTCCGAATTCCACAAGGATTGACACTCATTAAAGGCTGTTTGTATTTCTTTTATCATCTTTACTTTCAACCCACCTCCGAATTCCACAAGGATTGACACCATATTTTAGACCTAAGTGAATGGTTCCAAAGATTGCTTTCAACCCACCTCCGAATTCCACAAGGATTGACACTGAATTGAGCCGTCTTATACTTTCAATAGAATAATCTTTCAACCCACCTCCGAATTCCACCCGCCCATACCTAAAGGTATGTTCGGGCAGGCTATTGAGTTTTTCAACCCACCTCCGAATTCCACAAGGATTGACACCTACCTACCTGCCTTCGGCAGATAGGCAGGCAGGCTCTTAATTCCGAATTAATTAAACCCACCTCCGAATTCCACAAGGATTGACACGGTATTGCGCTTGTGTATTGGATTGGTAATTCTTCCTTTCAACCCACCTCCGAATTCCACAAGGATTGACACCTACCTACCTGCCTTCGGCAGAT
>JALWKK010000071.1 GCA_027081505.1 Flavobacteriaceae bacterium | reverse complement strand
TTTAATAAACTTAGCAAAGGGGTACAGACAGCATTAGATTCGCAAGCGGTAATTCAACTTAAAAATCATTATTGTGACAACAAAAAATGTTTGCAGTGCGCCATTGGTAACGCTATTTTAAAAAGTAATAGGTTGTAGTATTATTAGTTTTAGTTTTTCGATATTTGTAGTCTAAAATTAATCTCTTTTTTTATGGCTTTTATAAAATATCTCTTTACTAAAGATTTTTTAAAACAACTCGTGTATGCAACGCTTGTGGTACTGTTCCTTACTTTTTTGTTGATGTGGTGGCTAAAAATTACCACACACCACAATCAAAAAATTGAAGTTCCAAATTTAGCAAAACTATCTATTAGTGAAGTTAAAGAAAAGCTAAACGAAATGAATTTACGCTTTGAGATTATCGATTCGGCTAATTACAACCCCGATTACCCAAGATATTCGGTGATAGAACAATTGCCCAAAGCCGGAAAATATGTTAAAGAAAACCGAAAAATTTACCTTACCCTAAATCCGTCCGGATACCGTAAAATTAAAGTCCCTAATGTCGTTGGAAAAACCAGAAGACAAGCCGAACCAACACTACGAGCTATGGGTTTTAAAATAGGTAAAATAACATACCGCCCGTACATTGCTCGTGACGAAGTTTTACAATTACGTTATAAAGGCAGAAAACTTCAAAAAGGAGAAACGCTACAAAAAACATCGGTTATTGATTTGGTTTTAGGTGATGGCTCCGGAAGTTTAAATCCTTCAGAAGAAAATAAAGAAGAAACACAAAATAAGAATGTAGCTAATGAGTAGTGATGTGCAACCCGATAAAGAAGAACTTTACGAGCATTACCGTTTTGAAGCACAAAAGGGGCAACAACCACTTCGAGTAGATAAATATTTAATGAATTATATTGAAAACGCTACACGTAGTAAAATACAAAAAGCAGCTAAAGAAGGAAATATTTTTGTTAACAATGTGGTTGTAAAATCCAATTATAAAGTAAAACCCGGTGATGTTGTAACGGTTTTATTTACACATCCGCCTTATGAATTTTTATTAGTGCCTGAAGATATTCCGCTGGATATTGTTTACGAAGACGATCAAGTTTTAGTTGTTAACAAGCCCGCAGGAATGGTGGTACATCCCGGACACGGAAATTACAGTGGCACACTTATTAATGCGTTAACCTACCATTTTAAAAATTTACCAAATAATACTAGTAACAGACCCGGATTGGTTCACCGAATAGATAAGGATACAAGTGGTCTTTTGGTAATTGCTAAAACCGAAGACGCAATGACGCATCTTTCAAAACAATTTTTTAATAAAACCATACAAAGAGAATATGTTGCCATTGCGTGGGGAAATATTGAAGAAGATGAAGGTACAATTGAAGGAAATATAGGGCGACACCCTAAAAATAGACTTCAAAATACGGTTTTTGATGAAGCGGATAGTGAAAAAGGCAAACCGGCAATTACTCATTATAAAGTACTGAAACGCCTGGGCTATGTTACACTGGTATCATGCAAATTAGAAACCGGAAGAACACATCAAATACGTGTGCATATGAAACATATTGGTCACACTCTTTTTAATGATGAGCGATATGGAGGTGATAAAATACTAAAAGGAACTACCTTTACCAAATATAAACAATTTGTAGAAAATTGTTTTAAACTACTACCCAGAACAGCCCTGCACGCTAAATTATTGGGTTTTATACACCCCGTAACGGGAAAATTACTACAGTTTGAAGCACCATTGCCGGAGGATATGCAAAACTGTATCGAAAAATGGCAAAATTATTCAAAACATGTGTCTTGATGTTTACCCGCATTTTTCATATAAAACGAAATGAATTATACGATTACACTATGGTATATAGGCAAATGCGAGAAACCGTCCGAATATTATCGTGATGTTTTTTAATTACACAAATATGTTGGCATTGCTTATTTGCCTAAAAACTTTGTGAATTTTTCGGGTTAATACCGAATACGATTTCAATATAGTTCAATTTCAAGTTCTCTCATTGAACTATTTTCGTTCTGTAACGGCATTAACCATTCTGAAGAATAGGTATAATTTGGTTTAAAACGTTTAAATCACTTCTATGTCATACCTTTGCAATTATTGTTATAAATTTTTATTAATCTTTATCTAATTTTTTTTTTATGCCACATAAAGCCGGATTTGTAAACATCATCGGGAATCCAAATGTAGGAAAGAGTACCTTGATGAATGCCATAGTAGGCGAACGTCTTTCAATAATTACATCCAAAGCACAAACCACACGTCATCGAATTTTAGGAATTGTAAACGGAGAAGATTTTCAAGTAATTTTAAGCGATACTCCGGGAATCATTAAACCTGCTTATGCGTTACAAGAAAGTATGATGGACTTTGTTTCTTCTGCTTTTGAAGATGCCGATGTACTGCTTTATATGGTTGAAATTGGCGAAAAAGAATTAAAGGATGAGGCTTTTTTTTCGAAAATTAAACACTCTAAAATACCTGTCTTGGTATTGCTTAATAAAATTGATAAAGCCAACGAAGAATTACTTTCCGAAGCATTAAAACACTGGCAGGATAAAGTGCCGAATGCAGAAATATTTGCTATTGCTGCACTAGAAAATTTTGGAGTAAAAGAAGTATTTAACCGAATTATAGAACTACTTCCCGAATCTCCGCCATTTTATCCCAAGGATCAACTTACAGACAAACCCGAACGTTTTTTTGTAAACGAAAAAATTCGTGAAAAAATCCTGTTACATTACAAAAAAGAAATACCCTATTCTGTCGAGGTAGAGACCGAAGAGTTTTTTGAAGAAGAAAAAATTATTAGGATTAGAAGCATCATATTTGTCGAGCGCGAAACACAAAAAGGCATTATTATCGGGCATAAAGGGACAGCTATAAAAAGGGTAGGAGTTGAAGCCAGACAAGACTTAGAAAAATTTTTCGGAAAACAAGTACATCTGGAATTAGTTGTAAAAGTGAACAAAAATTGGCGAAACGATAATCGGCAATTAAAAAGATTT
This sequence comes from Flavobacteriaceae bacterium, assembly GCA_027081505.1. Taxonomy (GTDB): domain Bacteria; phylum Bacteroidota; class Bacteroidia; order Flavobacteriales; family Flavobacteriaceae; genus Marifrigoribacter. The sequence goes on along the minus strand of JALWKK010000071.1, from coordinate 11,512 downwards.
GGATACAATTAATTTATAAAAACAATCCTGCGTACGATTGTATCTATTACTCATGATGATAGGGTTCGCCTTTTAAAATAGTAAACCCGCGATAAAGCTGCTCTACAAAAAACAAACGTACCATTTGGTGAGAAAAGGTCATTTTTGACAGTGAAAGTTTTCCGTTTGCACGTTGGTACATTTCATCGCTAAATCCGTAGGGTCCTCCTATACAAAATACAAGCGTTTTGCATCCGCTATTCAATTTTTTCTGTAAAAATTGAGAAAATTCGACAGAAGTATGTTGTTTCCCTTTTTCATCTAGCAAAATAACTTGGTCCGATTTGGCAAAACGTTTTAAAAATAACATTCCTTCTTCTTTTTTTTGTTGGTTTTCAGATTTGGTTTTATTTTTTTTTACATTCGGAATAATCTCAATATCAAATGGTAAGTAGTGCCGAAGTCTGTTTTGATATGTTGCAATAAGCTGAATTAAATTTTTATCGTTTGTTTTGCCTATGGCAAGGAGTTTAATTTTCATACTTTTGTTTATTGTTTGTATCCATCCCGTTTTGGGAAGCTAACAAAATTACTAATTTAAAATGTTAAATTTGAATACCGAATCACTAAAGTATCAGTTTAAAACAGCTACAATCGTTACCAAAATTATCGTTATCAATGCAATTGTTTTTTTGGTATTAAATTTAGTAGCTTTTTTGTTTAGGTTAACTCCTTCAAATTTAATGTCTTGGTTTTCGTTACCCGATAGTTTTTCAAAAGTAATATTACAGCCTTGGTCATTATTAACGTATAGTTTTTTGCATTTTGGTTTTTGGCATTTGTTTTGGAATATGGTTGTCTTGTATTGGTTTGGAAGTTATGTGTTAAACCTGTTTTCGCAAAGGCGATTTTTGTCTGTTTATTTAATAGGAGCTTTGGCAGGAGGTTTGCTTTACCTTATTTCGTATTCTATCTTTCCGGTATTTTCTAACTATTCGGGGCATTTAATAGGAGCTTCGGCTGCTGTACGAGCTATTATGATATTTATCGCAGCTTATACTCCAGAAGCAAAGATGCGCATTTTTACTTTTTCAATTAAATTATGGCATATAGGAGTGGCTATTGTTGTATTGGATATTTTACAATTAACATCAAATGTGAATCCGGGCGGCATGTTAGCCCACTTGGGAGGAGCGTTATTTGGCTATGTTTATGCCATTAACTTAAAAAAAGGAAATGATATTGGTAACTGGTTTGAGAATATTATTTTTTGGGTAGAAAATAGAACAAAACCCAAAAAGAAAAGAGCTTTTAAAAAAGTGTACCGTACAACACAAAGCCGGAATAAACGTTCTTTTGATAGTGACAAACAAAAAAAAGTAGATGCTATTTTAGATAAAATTGCAAAAAGCGGTTACGATAGTTTAACAAAAAAAGAAAAAGAATTTTTATTTAAAGCAGGTAAAGATTGAGGTTTAACAATAGTAAAATAGTTTAAAACAAACGGATTGAAAAAGTTGGGGCTTTTCGGAAAAATAATTTACGTACTAAATGTTTTTGTTGCGTTGGCATTACTATTCTCTTTTTTATTACCCTACGTTCCTCCTAAATCATTTCCTAAAATAGCAGTCTTAAGTTTACTGGTGTCGCCTTTAATTTTATGTAACTTACTATTTGTTTTGTACTGGCTACTACGGTTTAACCGAAGGTTTCTATTGTCATTTTCGGTTTTGTTTGTTTCTTTTTTTTATTTTAATTCTTTTTATAAATTTTCGTCTGTTCAAAAACCTTCAAAAAATAAAAAGCTCACCATCGTATCATTTAATGTAAGATTATTTAATGCTTACGAGAAAAGCCCGAAGCAAGATGCTTCAAAAGTTATAACCCGATTGCTGAAAGAACAATCGCCCGATATTTTTTGCATTCAAGAATATTTTGCCGATACGAATGTAGATTTTTCTTCTTTTAAGTATAAATACGTGCATTTTGAAGGCGCTAATAAGTTAGGACATGCTATTTTTTCTAACTATCCGTTGATAGACAAAGGAGCTTTCGATTTTAAACACTCTAATAATAATGCTTTGTATGCCAATGTGTTAATTGATAATGATACCATTCGTGTTTATAACCTGCATTTGCAATCGCTGGGTATTAACCCAACTGTTTCTTCGATAGAGCAACAAAATAAAGAACAACTCGTAAAACAAATAGGAAAAGCTTTTGCATTACAACAAGAACAAGCACAACTCATTAAAAACGATATCGAAAAGTATAAATATCCCACATTAGTTGCAGGCGATTTTAATAACACGCCCTTTTCGTATGTCTATAGAATTTTAAAAACCGATATGAATGATGCATTCGTAGAAGCCGGAAACGGACTGGGAACCACTTTTAATTTTGATAATTACCCGATGCGAATCGATTATATTTTTGCTTCGTCTGAATTCTCTGTTTTAAGTTTTAAAACATTGCCATACACCTCATCTGATCATTTCCCGATACGAGCAGTACTTGAATGGGAGTAGAATAATTTAAAATGAATTTGATTTTTGTTGATTTTTATATTTTTCAATGGGAAATCCGGCAATAACGATACAACACACCTTCGTTTTTTATTAAAAAAGTACGACTTATCCTACTTTTGTGTATTTGGTCGATTTTTATATTTTTTAACAAAAATTGTTGTTATATTCGCATCCCGTATATGGAGTACAGCTATAACATACAAGATTTGCCTGCTATTGCTAAAACTATTTTGAAGGCATCTTCAAGCAAATTATTTTTACTTTATGGCGAAATGGGAGTGGGTAAAACAACGCTTATCAAGGAGTTAGCTAAAGAACTTGGTGTGGTAGATGAGGTTACCAGTCCTACTTACAGTATTGTTAACCAATATAAAATTAATACAAATTTATTAATTAATCATATAGATTGTTACCGAATAAAAACTTTTAATGAAGCTTTAAGTATAGGAATCGAGGAGTATTTAAATAACAGGAATTTTACATTTATAGAGTGGCCACAAGTCATTATACCCTTGTTGCCTCAAGCCTATACAAAACTTATAATAACCAATCAAACAAACGGAAGTAGAACCTTACAAATAGTGCCTATACGATAAAAAAAAACAAAAAATACATACATGTTTGCATAATGCGCAGAATTATCGTTTGATATTTCGGATATCCATAATAAGTTTGTGAAAAAACTTACAAATATACCAATATCTTTTTTTCTGTGTTTAAGTTTCTTTGTCTTAGCTTTGTGGTACTAATCCCACAAAAAACAACAACATTATGAAAACTACAAAATTATTTTTTATCGCAGCAATTTTAGGAGCCACTTTTTTTGTATCTTGTACTCCCGAAAATATAGAAGATGAAAACACACCACAACAAGTTGACAGATACGTTAAACCACTTAAATACGGGTAGAAATAAAAATAATAGAAAAACTAAAAAAGGCAAAAAGCAAATTATTGGTGGAACTATTGTCTTTCTTATTATTTTAGCAACACCTTTTCTGTTTTATCTATATAAAAGTTTTCCGGAATCTCAAATCTGGAAAACTTCTTTTTTTGAATTAAAAACTCTTTTCCCTGATTGGTTTACATTTGCTTGGTATTTTGTAAATAAAATAGTACCACTTATTTTATTACTAATTTGGTTTTTTACCTGTAAACATTGGTGGTATTGGGCAATTTTAGCACCCATAGGAATGTATGTTTTCCAACTTTGGAATATTATTGAACAAAGTAATAATATTGATGAAACAGAGCTTTTATACCTTTACCCGTTTATGTTTATTTTAATGCCGGCGTTGTTTTTAATACGTGCGCATTTACTTTATAGCCTTCGTGCCGATAATCTGGAAGAACTGGAAAAAGATCTTCGTAAAAAACGTACACTTTGGGGACAAATAATGGATTTGTTTAATTAAATTCTTTGTCTATGTGTGAGTTCTTCCGGTGGTAGGATTTTTTCTTTTTATTATCATAAGTATGAGAGTTTTGAAGTAGATGGTTAATGATTTTTTAGTCAACTTTATTTATGAATGTCTTGTTATAAATATCCCACTGCCCGCAAAAAGCCGGACACTAAACCCCAAACCTTAAACACATGCACACCCTAACCCATACCAACTTTAGTTTTCCCGGTCAAAAATCTGTTTACAAAGGAAAAGTTAGAGATGTTTATACGCTTGAAAACAATTTACTATTAATGGTAGCAACAGATAGGTTAAGTGCCTTTGATGTAGTAATGCCAAAGGGGATTCCGTACAAAGGACAAATTCTTAACCAGATTGCCACAAAAATGATGCGAGATACCCAAGATATTGTTCCTAACTGGTTATTAGCTACACCAGACCCCAATGTAGCCATTGGTTTAGCATGCGAACCTTTTAAAGTTGAAATGGTTATTCGCGGATATTTAAGTGGTCATGCAGCTAGAGAATACAACATCGGAAAACGAATGCTTTGCGGTGTGGTTATGCCGGACGGAATGAAAGAAAACGATAAATTCCCCAATCCCATTATTACTCCGGCAACAAAAGCAGAAAAAGGTAATCACGATGAGGATATTTCAAGAGAAGATATTTTAAAGCGAAAGTTGGTAAGCAAGGAGGATTACTTACTATTAGAAGACTATACCCGAAAATTATTTCAAAGAGGTACAGAAATAGCATCCAAAAGAGGATTAATCTTAGTAGATACCAAATACGAATTTGGAAAAACAAAAGAAGGTGAAATAGTCTTAATAGATGAAATTCACACTCCCGATTCATCACGGTATTTTTATTCTGAAGGTTATGAAGAACGCCAAGCAAAAGGCGAACCTCAAAAGCAACTCTCTAAAGAATTTGTACGCCAATGGTTGATTGAAAACGGCTTTCAAGGATTGGAAGGACAACAAGTGCCCGAGATGAGCAACGACTATATTACAAGCGTTTCCAATCGCTATATCGAACTTTACGAAAACATTACAGGAGAAACTTTTATAAAAGCAGACACGTTAAATATACCTCAAAGAATAGAAAAAAACGTTTTACGATTTTTAGAAACTTTGCAATAATTTTTTTTAGGCAAAAGGTATTATTTTATGTAAAAAAAAAGAATTTTCTAAAACCTCATCGTGGTTCTTACATTAAAAATTCTAGGCGTAAGATAATTCGGAATAGCATATTGCGCTTTTGTATAAACATCTCTTACAAAGGTGTTGGTAATGGAGTTTTGCACGTCGAAAATATTAAAGATTTCAATACCCACCGAAAATTCTTTAAAGGGTTTTAACCAACCGTGGTCTTCCCTTTTTTTGTCGTGTATCAATACATACATCATTCCTATATCTGCTCTTTTATAATCGGGTAAACGAGTTTGGTAATCGTAGGGATCTGCATAATTTGGCGACCCACCTGGAAGTCCCGTATTATAAGTTAGGTTAAGATAGAGTTTTAAATCCGGAATTACCTTCACGTAATCTTGAAATAACATTGCAAATTTTAATCGTTGATCGGTAGGTCTATAAATATATCCTCTGTTATTTCTGTTTTCTTCGGTTTTTAGATATCCGGCGCTTATCCAACTTTCGGTTCCGGGAACAAATTCGCCTGCAAGCCGTAAATCGAGCCCGTAAGCGTAAGCAATAGCGTTGTTATCGGCGGCATATCTAATTCTTACATTGTCAAGTGTATATGGATTTACATCGGTGAGGTTTTTGTAATATATTTCAGAATTTAATGTAAAAGGGCGTTCCCATAAATTAAAACTATAATCGTTACCTAGTACAATATGAATAGATTGTTGAGCTCGTACATTTGTATTTACATTACCATTTATGTCTCTTAATTCTCTATAAAAAGGAGGTTGGTGGTAAAACCCACCGGATAATCTAAAGAGCATATCCATTTCCCATTTGGGCTTTAGAGTAACTTGTGCTCTGGGGCTAATTACCGTTTTCGAATTAATCACATCTGTATTCAGACTACTCACCGTCCAACTGTGCATACGAACTCCGGCGTTAAGCCATAAATCGCTTTCGCCTAAAGTGGTTCGTTTGCTCCATTGTGCATAGCCGGAAATTCTGTTTATTTGTACACTATTGGTAGCACGTACGGAAGTAAAAGGAACAAGTGGCGAGGTAAACGGTTCGTAGGGTTGATTATTTGCAAAGTCGGGTTCGGGAGGCCGAATAGAAAATCCGGCAGAATCTATAATTTCATATTCCTGTATTCGGTCTCGTATGTCTTCACGAGTGTATTTTATACCGTATTCTATGCGGTTTTCCTCTATCGCAATGTTTCCTTTATGTTCTACATTAATAATTAAAGCATCTAAGTCGTTTCTTGCATGAGTAAGCTGAGAGCCAATTCCTTCGGTAAATTCTATATCACCAACATTTGTATCACCGATATTGGTGTTAACTTCACCCAATCTGTATTCGGCTAAAATATCATAATACTCTTGTTCTTGCGTTTGATAAACCGAAGCAATAAGCTTGGCTGTATAATTTTTTGATGCTACAAATGTACCTTTTAAAGCACCAAAATAGGTATCGTATCTGTCTTGTTCTTGCCCTTCATAAAAAACGAGTAATGCTTTTGGATCTGCAATGGTTCCAAAATTGGTTTGACGTGTCAATGGCGTGTAATCGTATTTATTTATGGCAATATTTCCGAGAAATCCAAGTTCAAATTTTTCAGAAACTTTATAGGTTAAATACGTTTGTGCATCGGCAAAAACAGGAAAATAATTGGTTTCTGTTTGTTTGGCTTCTACAAAAAGGCTGTTGTCTCTGTACCGGAGTCCTACGATGCCGGTAAGTCTTCCGTTTTTGGAAATGCTTCCGGCTGAAACGCTTCCGCCAAGTAAACTTAAATCGGCAGTGGCATTAAACTCAACAGGTCTTTTATAGGTGATGTCTAATACAGACGAAAGTTTATCACCGTATTTGGCTTGAAAGCCTCCGGCAGAAAAATCTACTTTTCGAGTAAGGTCGGCGTTTACAAAACTTAAACCTTCTTGTTGTCCGCTTCGTATTAAAAACGGGCGATAAACTTCAATTTCGTTTACATACACCAAGTTTTCGTCATAATTTCCTCCTCTTACGGCATATTGCGTACTTAATTCGTTGTTTCCGCTAACGCCGGGAAGCGATTTAATAAGTGTTTCTACACCGGCATTGGCTCCGGGTATTTTCCGTATTGCTTCCGGGCTAATAGTGGTTATTCCTTCGACACGTTTGCGTTTTTTTCGGGAGGTGATTTCGATAGTGCCGAGTTGTTCTTGGTCTATTTTTAGAACGGGATTTAATTCGTATTCGCTATTTGCAGAAAGCGGTTTGACCGTAAGTGTGATTTTTTTAAAACTTAAATGCGAAAAAGTTACAACAACTTCTTGATTTGCCGGAATTTCTAGCAAATAATACCCGTTTTTATTGGTTTGGGTACCATCGCCATTGTCGAGAGATATATTTACATTGGCGACCGGATAATTTGTTTCGTCTAAGACAATTCCTTTTATTGTTGCATTTTGCGAAAAAACGGAAGATGCGGTAATACTAAGGAAGGCTAACAACAGCCTAAAAAAATGTGTTTTCAAATCTTATAATGGTTTTCGATAAAATGTAGCTTCAAATGTAGTACTATTTCCTACATTATCCACAACAATCAGCTTCAATTTATTTTCTGCTTCTGTAATGACACGATCCTCAAAATCATAAATTAAAACGTCATTTTTGTGATTATATTCCATCAAAATAAATTTTCCGTTTAGAGAAGCTCTGTAGGTGCTAATTCCGCTACCCTCATCTTTGATTTGAATGCGTAGCGTTTTGTTTTTGCTAATCCATTTATCATGTTCAAAATTAAGAGGTTTAACAGTTGGCGAAACCGTATCGATTACCAAAGCATAATCACCAAACTGTCTCACTTTTGCAGAAATTTTTGTTCCTTTTAAATAAGAAGAATTGTAATAAGGTTTTCCTTTATAGTTTAATTTTCCGATAAATAATTTGTCGCGGTCCGAAGGATGATAGTTTGAAGCATCAATAGTAAGGGTAACATTTTTATGCAACGGAATAACATCTTTATGAAACTGAAGTGTATCGCCTTGTGCTTGTATATCGAGATAGGTATTTTCATACAAACTATTGGCAGGTATATATACCGAAAATTTTCCTTTTGTAATAGAGTAAGCTTGGTTTGCATATACAAAATCTGATGTTTCTTGAATGTTTTTAGGGTATAATACCTTTAGGTTTTTTCCTGTAACGGGTATGGTCACGATTGTTTTATTTCCTTTAAAATCGGTTACTGTTAAGGTATAATTAGCGGTGTAGCCGTCTTCTACTTCTATAAATCCGTTATTATCTTCAAAAGTAATGATACTCAACGGATTGTTGGGTTCTCTAAATAATTTTTGAATACGACTCCGGTTGGTTTTAAAGTATCCGTAATCTATAAACCGATTTAAGTATCGTGTTTCGGCAAATGAGAATTTATTAAACGTAATTTCAAAACTCTTTTTGCCGTTATAAGTGGTTGTTACTTTATAAATTCCGTTTTTATTTGAAGCTCCGTTTTGTTGGTCTGAAGCAGTGAGTCCAAAACCTATTTTTCCGTGAGCAATAATGTTTTCGGCTTTATACGAACCGTCTTTTTGCAAAATCAAACGGAGTTTAACTCGGTTTTGGGATTGATTTACCTGCGAATCTTCACCAATGGGATATGCAAACACGGCACCAATTATTGGCTTTTTAGTATCGGGTATATCAATACCAAAAAGCAAAGGGTTCATAGGTCGTGAGGCATTATCTCTAATCTCAAAGTGTAAATGCGGACCACCACTACTGCCACTATTACCGGAATAGCCTATTAACTCACCTTTCTTAACAGGAAGAAGAGACGCATCGGGAAAAAGTTCAAGAGTGTACGTTTCTTTTTCATATTGTTTTTGTTTTACATAATCTTGAATAGCATCGGCGTATTTTTTAAGATGCGCATAGACGGTTGTGTATCCGTTGGGATGCTGAATGTATAATGCTTTTCCGTAGCCCCGTTGCGAAATTTTAATTCGTTTTACATATCCGTCTGCCGGAGCAAAAATAGGTAAACCCTCTCTTTTTTGAGTTTTAATGTCCAACCCGCTATGAAAATGGTTGTTGCGTAATTCTCCAAAATTTCCTGACAAAATCATCTGGATATCCAACGGATTTGAAAAATAATCCGGAGCAATTTGATCTTGAGCATTGCTTTTATCCACAAAGAGTAGAAAAAAGCAACAGATAAAAACTATTTTTTTCATTCAAATAGGTTTCAATTTATTGTAAACAAAGGGAGTTACTTGTTTTTTTAGTAAAATTAGAAACCAATATTACAAAAAAAATACCAAAACAGTTGGCATATTAATAACCTTATCTTAAATTTGTGAAATAAGTATTGAAATAATTTTTAATGGGTAAACTTTCAGAAGTGGTTGATTCTTTAGAGACTAGAATTAACACGTTATTGCAGGAATATTTAAAATTGCAGCAATTAACACTTACTTTAGAAGAAAAAAACGCCACATTGCAAGAAGAAAATTCTAGGTTAGAACAACAAAATCAAGAGCTTTTGCAAACGTGTCATTCATTAAAAATGACCAATTCAATACTTGGCAGTGACAAATATAAAAGAGAAACAAAACTCAAAATAAATGCTTTAGTTAGGGAAATTGATCAATGTATAAGTCAACTTTCCGATTAGAGAGAAACAAAATGGCAAACCCATTAAAAATAAAAATATCAATAGCAGACAGGGTTTATCCCTTAACGATTAACCCTTCGCAAGAAGAAGGGTTGCGAAAGGCTGCTAAAGATATTGAAATTATGATTAAGCGGTTTGAGCAGAGTTATGCTGTAAGAGACAAGCAAGATGTTTTGGCGATGTGTGCCTTACAATTTGCGGCTCAAGTAGCACAACGAGATATAAATGAAATAGAAAACAAACAACAAATTCAAACAAAGTTAGAATTGTTAAATGATAAGTTGTCGAAAGCTATTTCATAACGTTCATAAAAATAAAATGTTACTGCCTACATTAGTATACTAGTTTGTTAAACTCAACACTAATTCATTAAAAAGGGTGAGTTTAAGATGCAAAAGCGAGCCGTGTCTGCCAATGGTGGAGAGCGGATACTTGACCATCTTGTTAGCCCTAAACCTGTTTTTCAGGAGTTTAATCGAAACCCCATATTAATGTAGGCTTTTTTTATATTTAAATTTGAAAGAAAATGGATATTTTAACAACAGTAATTATAACAGGTATAGCAGGTATTATTATAGGATTTTTAATCGCTAAAATGCTTGAAAAAAATAAAGCTTCGCTAATGCTTAAGCAAGCTAAAAAAACAGCAGCCTCAATTATTAAAGAAGCGAGGGTAGATGCAGAGGCTTTAAAAAAGGACAAAATACTTCAGGCTAAAGAAAAATTTTTAGAACTAAAATCCCAGCATGAAAAAGTGATTTTAAGTAGGGATAAAAAAATTGCAGAGGCAGAAAAACGTATTCGCGATAAAGAGTCGCAAATTTCCAATGAGCTGGCAAAAAGTAAAAAACTCAACGCCGAATTTGAAGCTAAGAAAAAAGAGTATGACAATAGACTAACCTTTTTGGACAAACGCCAATCTGAATTGGATAAAATGCATAGAAGACAGGTGGAACAGTTAGAGGTTATTTCCAGTTTATCTGCAGACGAGGCAAAAGAACAATTACTTGAAAGTATTAAAGACGAAGCAAAAACCGATGCGATGGCTTACATCCAAAATACAATGGAAGAAGCCAAGTTAACTGCACAACAAGAAGCAAAAAAAATAATAATAAATACCATACAACGAATTGGCACCGAAGAAGCGGTAGACAACTGCGTGTCTGTATTTAACTTAGAAAGCGACGATGTTAAAGGACGTATTATAGGTAGAGAAGGGCGAAATATTAGAGCTATTGAAGCCGCTACCGGAGTAGAAATAATTGTAGATGATACGCCCGAAGCCATTATCCTTTCTTGTTTTGATTCGGTTCGGAGAGAAATAGCCAGGTTATCCTTACACAAATTAGTAACAGACGGACGAATACATCCTGCCAGAATTGAAGATGTGGTACGAAAAACCACCAAACAAATTGAAGAGGAAATAAAAGAAGTGGGAAAACGCACCGTAATAGATTTAGGAATACACGGTTTACACCCCGAACTTATTAAGGCGGTAGGAAGAATGAAATTCCGTTCTTCGTACGGACAAAATTTATTGCAACACTCTCGTGAAGTTGCCAAACTTTGCGGTGTTATGGCTGCCGAACTGGGATTAAATCCAAAACTCGCCAAACGCGCCGGATTACTTCACGATATAGGAAAAGTACCCGAAACGGAAATCGAACTTCCGCACGCACTTCTGGGAATGCAATGGGCAGAAAAATATGGAGAAAAACCGGAAGTTTGCAACGCAATAGGAGCGCATCACGACGAGATAGAAATGACCAACTTATTGTCTCCAATAGTA
>JALWKK010000070.1 GCA_027081505.1 Flavobacteriaceae bacterium | reverse complement strand
CTTTATAACTTTGTATGTTTTCTAAAAACAAGGCCTCGTAGTTCAATGGATAGAATAGAAGTTTCCTAAACTTTAGATGCAAGTTCGATTCTTGCCGAGGCTACTCTTTGTTTAAATTTTCTATCATAATTTTAGTCATTTCCTCTAGATTATATTGGTGTTTCCAGCCCCAGTCTTCTCTTGCTTGGCTATCGTCTATACTTTGTGGCCAAGAATCGGCAATTGCTTGCCTAAAATCGGGTTGATAAATAATATTAAAATCCGGAATGTATTTTTTTATTTCATCGGAGATTTCCTTAGGGCTAAAGCTCATAGCCGTAAGATTGTATGAACTTCTAATAGATATACTGGCAGATTCGGCTTCCATGATTTGAAGTGTTGCATCAATGGCATCATCTATATACATCATAGGTAACGAGGTTTTTTCGTTTAAAAAACAAATGTATTTTTGGTGTTTTAAAGCTTTATGAAAAATATCAATAGCATAATCGGTGGTACCTCCACCCGGTAATGTTCTATAGCTTATAAGTCCGGGATATCTAATACTGCGTACATCCACATTATATTTGTTAAAATAATACTCGCACCAACGCTCACCGGTTTGTTTGCTAATTCCGTAAACGGTTGAAGGTTCCATGATAGTGCGCTGTGGTGTCATTATTTTGGGAGTAGTAGGTCCAAATACCGCAATACTGGATGGCCAAAAAACCGTATTAATTTTTCTGTCTTTAGCAAGGTTTAAAACATTAAACAAGGAATTTATGTTTAAGTTCCAAGCCTTCATCGGGAATTTTTCGGCAGTAGCAGAAAGCATAGCAGCCATAAGGTACACATCGGTTATTTCGTACTGTAAGATAACATCCTCAATAGCATCATAATCGGTGGCATCCAGTATTTCAAAAGGACCGCTTTTCATTAACGTTTCGTCTCCCTCCCGTATGTCGCTGGCAATAACTTTATGTGGGGCGTATATACTGCGTAAGCGAGCGGTTAACTCAGAACCGATTTGACCGGATGCACCTATAATTAATATTCTTTTTTTCATCTAAATTTTTATTTTAAAACCGGATAAAGGTACAATAATATTTCTGCGTTTTCTTTGAGAAAATTTTAATATAATTACATTACAATAAAATGTATATTTGTTTCTTTTAACCAAAGGTGTAAATGAAGCGGTTAGCGAGTATTTTTATCATAATTTTTTTTGTAACTTTTTCGATTCTGAGCTGTAAAAATAATTTTAACGAAGAAGATAAAAGTCAAAATACAATTGTAGTCAAAGCAAAAACCTATAAGTTTTTAAAAAAAGAAGCACCCAAGCTATCACCGAAGGCAAGAGATTTATCTATACAATGGGAAGCTTTTTCACAATTTATTGAAGAGATACAATCCTTAGATGGTGAAACGCTGGAAGGATTAAAGTCCAAAAGCCCCACTTTGGTAACAATTTCCGATTCACTTTCGGTAAAAATTCCGGATACACTTAACACAAAACTTATTCAAGCACGTGTACTTGTTGCTAAAACACGTGTCAAAATTTTAGATCAAGAAATAAATAAAGGAAGACCGGATACATTAAAAATTAAGACAGCATTAACGAAGCTTAATCGATCATTGACAAATCTGATCATTCAAATTAACCAAAAAGTCATTAAATCATCTATCGACCGGCAACGGTCGGAAAATGAGAAAAAAGAATTAGAGAAACAAAAACAATTTTTAGATTCGGTTTATAAAGCCGAACTTGCTAACAAAAAATTAAAAAACAAATAAAATGCGAACCAATATAATTTATACCCTAAGTATAGTTGCAATAGTTTTTTTATTAACTTCTTGTAAAGAAGATACAATAATGATAAAAAAAGAAGAATCGCATGGTGTTATTTTAAAAAATATGGACACTACCGTAAGTCCAAAAGAAGATTTTTACAACTATGTAAACGGAAATTGGATGAAAATCACCGAAATTCCGGACGATCAAGTACGCTGGGGAGGTTTTGGTGTATTGCGAAAAAAAACCAATAAAGACGTTTTATCTATTTTGAATGAAGCAAAAAAAAGCAATAAATACGCTCCCGAAACCGACCAAGCAAAGGCATTGTTTATTTTTGAATCTGAATTAGATACAATTGCCAGAGACAAAATAGGAATAACCCCATTGTTGCCGGCTTTAGAAAAAATCGAAAATATTAAATCTGTAGCAGATTTTCAAAAAGTAATTACCAAAGACGCAACATTGGTATCCCAACCTTTTATTAGCATTGCCGCTTTTTCAAACCCAAACAACAGCAAGATGAACTCCTGCTATATTGTACCCGGAGATTTGGGTTTGCCCAACAGAGATTACTATCTAAATACAGATTCTGCATCGGTTAAAATAAGAAAACAATACGTAAATCATATTACTCGTATGCTTCAGTTTTTGGGCGATACTAAAGAAAAAGCAACCCAAGACGCACAAACAATTCTTGCTTTTGAAACACGATTGGCAAAACCCCGTTTAGACAAAGTTGCAAGTCGTGATTTTAGAAATTTTAACAATCCTATGTCGATAGATGAACTTCAAAATATGATTCCTCAATTATCTTGGGAACAATTTTTTACAAATTTAGGAGTGAGTAAAAAATTAGACACTGTTATAGTAATGCAACCGGCGTATATAAAAGAAGTTTCTACAATCCTTTCGGAAGAAGATATAAAAACCTGGAAAACAGTAATGCGTTGGGCAACTCTTAATCAAGCAGCAGGAATGTTGTCCACACAAATTGAAAAAGCAAACTGGGATTTTTATAAAAAAACACTTAACGGAAGTAAAAAACAAAAACCGGTGGATGAGCGAGCATTATCCACCGTAAACCGAAGCGTGGGAGAAGCCTTAGGAAAATTGTATGTAGATGAAATGTTCCCTCCCGAAGCGAAGCAAAAAGCCGAAAAAATGATTGCCAATATAATTGAAGCATACAAAGAACGTATAAATAAGTTGGATTGGATGACGGACAGTACCAAAGCAAAAGCAATTGAAAAACTAAATAAATTTACCGTAAAAATTGGCTACCCGGATAAATGGAAAGACTATTCCTCAATGGAAGTAAAACCAAACAATTCTTTCTATGAAAATATGATTGCCGTTACACAATGGAAACTTAAAGAAAATTTAAACAAAATAGATAAACCCGTAGATAAAACCGAATGGGGAATGACTCCGCAAACCGTAAATGCCTATTTTAATCCGTTTAATAACGAAATAGTTTTTCCGGCAGCCATATTACAACCGCCTTTTTATGATTACTTAGCCGATGATGCAGTAAATTATGGAGGAATAGGAGCCGTTATTGGTCACGAAATTTCTCACGCTTTTGACGATAGTGGTTCCCGTTTTGATGCCAACGGAAACTTGGTAAATTGGTGGACAGATGAAGACCTGCAAAATTTCACCGAAAGAGGAAACAAATTAGCCGAACAATACAATAAGATAGAAGTGTTGCCCGGCATTTTCATTAACGGTAAATTTACCTTAGGCGAAAACATTGGCGATTTAGGAGGCGTGCTGGCTGCTTACGACGGATTACAACGTTATTTTAAAGAAAACGGTCGCCCGGAAAACATAGACGGGTTTACTCCCGAACAACGATTTTTTATAAGCTGGGCAACCATTTGGCGAACCAAACAACGAGAAGAAGCTCTGAAAACACAAATTAAAACCGACCCACATTCACCCGGTCAGTATAGAGCCACCCAGCCATTATTAAATATCGATTCATTTTACAAAGCCTTTGGAATTAAAAAAGGTGATAAAATGTATTTACCCGAAGAAGAGCGAGTAAGAATCTGGTAGCAATTTTTGAAGACAATAATTTTTGTAAACACACAAAACTCAGCATGAATTTTTAACGAAACCAATTAGAGTTTTTTTAAATAAAAATATTATCTCGCCTGTAAATCGGTAATATTAACAGGACTGGCTTTGTCGCATCGATTCATCATACGTAACCCCGCATACTTTATCCAAACTTTAGTTCCATCAACAATAAAGCTCTCATATTTTTCGGTTATATTGATAGGGTCCAAGAAATAAGCACCAGCTTTACCTTCTATTTTAATTGTAACAGGACAGTCATTTTCAGCTTTTGACAAAACTACAGTTCCTTCCAAAAAACCATCTTCTATCATTTTTTTTGTATCCATAACTTCCGTCTTAGGATTGGTTATTTTATCTTTTCCGGTAGTTTTTGTGCTATTACAAGAAAAAACTACTAATGTTAAGGTAACCATTGAAGTAAATAAAAGTCTCATGATATCTGTTTTTGTTATTTATAAACTGTTAATATACAAATAACTTGCCAAAAAATAAAATCATAATTTATTAACAAGAGTACTGAAAAAACTAAAAATCTGCTAATTTTTAGCCGAATAATTTGTAAAATCGACAAATTATTAAAGAAAAATATTGATATTTCGTTTTAAGATAGTATTTTTGAACATTAAAAAAATTGTTATTAACCTAAAAACTTAAACTAATGAAACTAAAAAATTATTTTTTGTTAGCGCTTTTAGCAGTATTTTCTTTTACTGTGACTGCGCAAGAAACCTTTGGTCCGACATCCTTTGGAATGATAGAAGGTCCCATCTATGTACCAAGTCTGGCTCAACAGATGGAAAACGGGACTTTTATTCCTGCAAACGACAAAGGAACCTTAGGACATCCTAAACTACGTCGGGGGAATACTGTTGTTCCGGGAAAAGGATTTCCAAAAGGAGGAGACCCGTTGGTTGACAATCAAAAAAACGCACAACTTCAACGTGTACAACCGCCTCTTTTAACATTTTTAAGCACTACCACTACAGGAACACCGGGTGATCCTACCGGTGCAGCCGGTCCCAATCACTATATAGCTGCTTGGAACACTTCTTTTAGAATTTTTGATAAATCCGGTAATCCACTCACCAATGCGGCTTCTCTGGCAACCTTGTTTCCGGGGAATGCTATTGGAGATCCCATTGTATTTTATGACGCACAAGCAGATCGATTTGTTATTACAGAATTTGATAATAACCCAAACGGTTTTAACGTAGCGGTTTGTCAAGGTTCTGACCCTGTTAACGATGGTTGGTATATTTATACCACCGGGTTTGGTACGGGTGCATTTCCCGATTATACAAAGTTTGCAGCATTTGGAGATGTTTATATGGTAACGGCAAATATTAGTTCTTCCAATAGAGTTTTTGCGGTAGAAAGAAATGAAATGCTTAACGGGAATCCCGCACAATTTGTTGCCTTGCCTTTACCGGGCATCAGTACCAACGGATTTTATAGCCCTCATGCTTTTCATACCACAGATGACGAGTGGGCTCCCGCCGGAACTCCGGTACCCATTGTTTACTTACAAGACGATGCTTGGGCAGGTGTAAGTGACGACCATTTAAAAATATGGAGTGCCTCAATAGATTGGACAAATACAGCCAACTCAACCATCGGGACTGCTCAAGAAATCATTACTGCCGATTTTACAAGTGTTTTTGACGGAGGAAGTTTTAGTAACCTACCCCAACCCGGAGGCGGTCCGGATCAAGATGCGCTTCAGGCAACTATGATGAATCAAGTGCAGTACAGAAGATTTCCTACCTATAACTCTGCCGTAATGAATTTTGTAGTTGATACAGAAGCCGGAACCGGAGAATTGGCAGGAATTCGTTGGTACGAACTACGTCAAACAGCAGACGGACAACCTTGGACAATATATCAAGAAGGAACCTATTTGTCTCCAAATAATGGAAAGCATGCCTTCTCCGGAAGTATGGCGATGAACGGAAACGGAGACATTGCTATGGGATATACAACCTTAAGCAACACAGAAAGAATCGCTATATACTATACCGGACGTTTTGCAGGAGATCCGTTAGGACAAATGACTGTTGCCGAAGAATTAATCGCACAAAGTACTGCAAATAATCCTAGTTTACGTTTGGCAGATTACGTTCATCTAACCGTTGATCCTGCAGATGATAACACTTTCTGGCATGTTGCAGAATTTTTTGACCCGGGAAGGCGACACATAGTAGCCCATCTTGGATTAACACCTCCACAACCTAACGATATCGGAGTAACCAGTATAGACGCACCTGTTAATGGTCCGCTAACCGCTAACGAGGATATAGTAATTACTATAAGAAACTTCGGAAGTAATGATATAACCAACCCTGAAGTACAGTACATTGTTAACGGAGGAACACCCGTAGTCGAAAATTACAGCGGAACAATAGTTGCGGGTGCAAGTGAATCTTTTACCTTTGCTACACAAGCAGACTTATCTGCTGCAGGAAGTCATACTATTGTCGCAAAAACAAACCTTGCCGGAGATACAAACACAGGTAATGATGAATTTACAAAAACGGTTATAAACGGTGCTGTTTATTGTGAACCAACCGCAACTTCCGGATGTAATATAGATGGTATTAAAAAGTTTATACTTAATACGATTGATGCAGATGATGGAGGAAACGGTTGTAATACCGAACCTGCCGGAAGCCCACAAGGATATGCAGATAGAACGGCGATGTCTACCGATTTAATACAAGGAACCGATTATACGCTACAAGCTCAAATGAACTGGAGTGCCGGAGTAAATATTGAAGCGCTTTCTGTTTGGATAGATTTTAATGATGACGGAACTTTCGATGCTTCGGAGAGATTAATTTCCGGAGAACTATTTACCGTAGCAAATGCTTTGCAAGACTTTACCCTTTCTATCCCTGTTGATGCAGCTGTTGGATCTCATAGGTTAAGAGCAAAAGCGATGGACACTTCTGCAACGGGAGATATTTTGGATCCTTGTTCAGATTATGATTACGGGGAAACCCAGGATTATACCGTTAACATACAAACACTCGGAATTGAGGATGTATCTATCACTGAAGCCGAATTTTCTGTTGTTACATTGCCAAATAATCAATTTGATATAAAACTAACAACCAGCTTTGATGGAATCGCCTCCATAGCTGTGTATAATGTTCTCGGTCAAACGGTAGCTTTTAATAATTTAATAAAAGAAGGCGACAGTTACAACTATCACTTAGATATGTCTTATGCCAATCCCGGAGTTTATTTTATTAAAATGGGAGACCAAATTTCTAATACCTTCAAGAGTGCTAAGATTATTGTAAAATAATAGCAGTTACTGAATAATTTTAAAAAAAGCCTGTTGATTTTTCTTCAACAGGCTTTTTTATTGTTGTAAATTACATTCAAGCTTCATCATAAAAAATTTTTGTATGTACTTCTGCAAACTTCCTAAACATTTCAAAAACACCGCAATATTTTTCTTCCGAAAGATGTACAGCTTTTTCAATTTTATCTTTTTTAAGATCTTTTCCGGTAAAATAATAATCTACCGATACTTTATTGTAGTATTTTGGATGTTCTTTGGTAATCTCTGCTGTCACTTCAACTTTAAAACTATCTATGGTTACGCGCATTTTCTTGAGTAAAGAAAGAACATCCAATGCGGTACACCCGGACAGTGATGATAACATAAGGGCTTTTGGGCTTAATCCTTTTCCGGTACCGCCAAAATCCGGAGTGGTTTCTAATAAAACCTTGTGTCCGCTTGGATTATCCGTTTCCAGTAGCATATTTTCTTTCCAAACAGTAGTTACTTTATGAGACATTTTTATCTTTTTTTAAATTTAGGCAAAGTTATTAAAATAAGTATATTTCTTTTGTAACATTTGTTTCGTACTTTGGGCATTTAAAAATTAAAATAATGCCTTTAATAAAGCCTTTATCTCCAAATCATAGTCCGGAAACCAAGAAATTGGCTACATTTTTTGACGAAACACTCGGTTTTTGTCCTAATAGTGTACTTACTATGCAACACCGTCCCGAAATAAGTAAAGCATTTATTAACCTTAATAAAGCGGTTATGGAAAACCAAGGTAGGGTAACTTCTGCTTTAAAACGAATGATTGCTTGGGTAAGTAGCAATACAGCCGGATGTAGGTATTGCCAGGCTCACGCCATTAGAGCTGCCGAAAGATATGGTGCCGAGCAAGAGAAATTAGATAATATTTGGGAATATCCTACGCATCCGGCTTTTTCTGAAGCCGAACGTGCTGCACTTGATTTTTCGTTGGCTGCATCTCAAATTCCCAATGCGGTTGATGAAAATATAAAAAAACGTCTTTATAAATATTGGAATGAAGGAGAAATTGTAGAAATGCTTGGTGTAATTTCTCTTTTTGGATACCTAAACCGCTGGAACGACTCAATGGGAACGTCGCTTGAAGCTGGAGCAGTAGAAAGTGGCGAAAAGTATTTAGAAAAACACGGTTGGAGTAAAGGGAAGCACCAATAAAAGGTTAATACAACAAGCCAAACAAGTATAACGGAATTGCATTTAATCCTCCTATCTCCATATCATCTCGTACTATAAAGCTATTTTTTATGTCTTCAATTTGTTTTCGTTTTTTGTTTTTTCCGCCCACCTCAAAGGTGTATCTTCTTTCAATTAAAAAATCGGCTTCGGGTGAAAGGTGTATTTCATACAGGTGCTTCATTTGATTTACAAAAAAAGTTTCTCGCAAGGTTCCGGCTTCTACTTGATTGCTTCCTAAAGCATACATTAAGTTTGTGTTATTCAAAAATATTTTTTCGGGTTTTGTTAATGCTCCCACACCGGTTGTAGGTTTATGGAGTTCTATAATTAATTCGGCTTTATTAAGACTTTTTAACGCTTCTAATAAAAAAATTCTTGTTATTCCTAATCGTTCACTTAATTTTGTTATATTAGGGGTGAACGGAGCACTTTGAGCAATTGCAACAAGCAGTTTTTTAATTTTAATACTATTTGTGTAGGTTAAATTTTCAACAGCATTGAGGTCTATTTCTAATATAAGATTTATGGTTTGATGCAGTTTTTGAAAATAACTTTTTTGATTCTCTAAAAAATAAGGGTAAGCACCGTGTTCTAAGTAATCTTTAAACTCTTTTACCGGTGAGGAAGTATTGTTTAAAACTTGTTTGGCTATTTCTTTATGATTTGAGAGTAATTCTTCTAATTTTATTTTTGGTAATTTGTTTTGTTTTTTAAAAAGAATAAACTCTCTAAACGATAGTTCTTTTAAAGCATAAATAACTGCACGTCTGCTCAAATCCGATTCTCCTTTGTGAATTTCTAAAATCGAAGATGAAGTAAAAACTATTTGTAAATTCGGAAAATGGTCATACACCAGTTTAATTTCTCTTGACCACCTCGGGTATTTATGCACTTCATCCAGAAATAAATGAGTTCCTCCCAATAAGGAAAATTGCTTGGCAAAATCAAATAATGTGTTTTCTAAAAAATATAAATTATCTAAAGAAACATACATGGCTTCAGTTGTTTTAATCACTTCTTTTAGCCGTTGCAATAAAATGGTTGTCTTTCCGGTTCCTCTGGCTCCTTTAATTCCTATTAGCCGATTTGACCAATCTATTTCAGACAATAAATATCTTTGGTATTTGTTTTTTGTAGAGTCTAAAAGTAACTGTTGTAATGCTATTAATTCTTCCATTTTTGTTTTAAATTATAAACAAAAATACATAATTTTGTATAAAATAAAAAACAATCTATACAAAAAACGTTTAAAAAAATAAACAATATTTTAAATTATCGTTTTCCTTCAACAACAATTACAAGTTCGCCTTTTGGCGGTTTTTTGGTAAAATGATTTAATATTTCAAGTATAGAACCGCGTATTGTTTCTTCGTGAAGTTTGCTTATTTCTCTAGAAACCGAAGCTTTTCTATCTGCGCCAAAATAATCTATAAAGTGCGAGAGTGTTTTTAATAATTTGTGAGGTGATTCATAAAAAACCATTGTACGCGTTTCTTCCGAAAGCAGTTTTAAACGGCTCTGCCTTCCTTTTTTTACCGGTAGAAAACCTTCAAAAACAAAGCGGTCATTTGGTAATCCGCTATTTACAAGTGCGGGTACAAAAGCGGTAGCACCGGGTAAGCAATCTACTTCTATACCGGCTTCAATACAAGTTCTGGTGAGTAAAAATCCCGGATCGCTAATAGCTGGCGTTCCAGCATCGCAAATTAAAGCAAAGGACTCATTGCCAAGCAATCTGTCAACTAATGTTTTAACGGTTTTGTGTTCATTGTGCATATGGTGTGAGAGCATCGGAGTTGTAATTTGATACTTTTTAAGTAGTTTCCCGCTGGTACGAGTATCTTCAGCCAAGATGTAATCTACTTCTTTTAAAACCTCAATGGCTCTAAGAGTAATGTCTTTCAAATTACCTATTGGAGTGGGGACTAAATACAGTTTCCCCATTTTTAAACAAATTTTCGTTCGATGAGTGCCATAAAGCGAGTAACATACTCTTCCTTATCTAACCAATAATTATATTCGGGTTTTACTTTAACATTCAAAAAATAGGTTACCTCGTCTAACGAGCTTAACGTATTTATTTGCGATAAAACTCTGGCATAGTCTTCGGTGTTACCATTAAAAAGATGCTGAATAAAAGCCAATCTGTCATTTAATCCGATAATAATTTCTTTTCCTAAGCTATCGTTTAATGATTTAGGCTTAAGCCCTCCATTAGCACCATTGGCAGACTTTTCAGATACTTGAGCGGTGATTTCTTTTCTTTCAAAAACCGGTATATCCTTGTAAGTTGTGGCAAATTCTTCCAAGTCGTTATTAACGTTTTGTTGCTTTGGTAGCACTTGTTCAAGTAGTGTTTCTACTTTTTGGGTATCTTCGGGAATTTCGGCTACTAAATCTTTTATTTTTTCAATCATAGGTTCGGCAAGTTCTTTCTCATTAAAGGTGGATGGAGGGACCGGTTCGGGTTCTGAAAACCAATTTTTTTCTCGGTAACTTTTAGAGTCTAATGATTGGTCGTTGAAAATTTCTTTTTCGGTATTTGAAGTATCCGAAATACTTTTTTCAAGATAGTCCAATATAGATAGTTTTTCGTACAAATAACCTATTTTTTCTTTTAAAATAGTAGTGTTTTGAGAAAAGTCTTCCGCAAGTAGCCGTTCAGCTATTGATTTCACCTCAGATAAAATTTTCTTTTTCATATGGTAAAGCTTTTGTTTGGGATTATTTTTATAGTATACGTTGTGTCGGGTTTAAAGGTAGTGGATTTTTTTATTTTTTTCAGCTTATAAGTGTTTTTTAAAAAAAATATATTCGGAAAACAATTTTCAATTGCAAATAGCCTGTTTAACCAAATTGTTTTTATAAATTTACGCATTTCAAATTATAAACGAAAAAACCACAATTTTAGTCTATGTTTCTCGAAAATACGGTTAACCAAGAAGAACAATTTGGATGGATAGAGGTAATATGCGGCTCTATGTTTTCGGGAAAAACAGAAGAACTCATTCGAAGGCTTAGACGAGCGCAGTTTGCCAAACAAAAGGTTGAGATTTTTAAACCCGAAATTGATGTTCGTTATGACGAAGACAAAGTAGTTTCTCACGATTGCAATGCAATACATTCTACACCGGTTCCGGCGGCGGCAAACATTCCGTTACTGGCAGATGGATGTGATGTGGTAGGAATAGACGAAGCCCAGTTTTTTGATGAAGAAATTGTAAAAGTATGCAACGACCTTGCAAACAAAGGAATTCGTGTTATTGTTGCAGGATTGGATATGGATTTTAAAGGTAATCCGTTTGGTCCTATGCCGGCACTTATGGCAACTGCCGAGTATGTTACCAAAGTGCATGCTGTTTGTACCCGAACCGGAAATTTAGCTCATTATAGTTACCGAAAAGCTAAAAGTGAAGATTTGGTGCTTTTGGGCGAAACAGACGAATACGAACCTTTAAGCAGAGCCGCTTACTACAAAGTGATGATGAAAGAAAAGGTAAAGAAAATGGATGTGAAAGACCCCGAAGAAGTTCCGTCTAAAAAGCAAGCATAGCAATGGCTACTTATCACCAAACCGTATTGGAAATTAATCTTGATGCTTTGGTACAAAATTTCCAGTATCTCAAATCACGTCTTCAATCAAAAACACGTTTTCTTGCCGTTGTAAAAGCAAATGCTTACGGAAGCGATGCAATTAAAATAGCAAAAAAACTAGAAAAGTTAGGAGCAGATTATCTTGCCGTAGCCTATACAAATGAAGGAATTATACTTCGTAAAAACGGAATTAAAGCACCCATCTTAGTATTGCATCCGCAAATTAATAACTTAGATAAATGCATTGATTATTCTTTAGAACCTAATTTATATAGCTTTGCGACCCTACGTTATTTTTTAAAATTAGCTTCTAAAAAAAATACCGTAAACTATCCCGTTCATATAAAATTTAATACCGGTCTTAACAGATTGGGGTTTGTTGAGGATGATGTTTTCGAAGTTTCAGAAATTTTAAACAAAACTTTCAATGTGCAACCCATTACTGTTTTTTCACATCTTGCCGCAAGTGAAGATTTAGACGAAAAAAAATTCACATTACAACAAATTAAAAGATTTAATTCAATTATTGAAAAAGTTAAAAAAACATTTCATACTAAACCTCTATTTCATTTATGCAATACATCGGGAATATTAAATTATCCCGAAGCCCATTATGATATGGTGCGTAGCGGAATAGGGCTGTACGGTTTTAGCAATATTCTTTCTTTTCAAAAAAACTTTTGTCCCATAGCAAGTTTAAAATCGGTAGTTTCTCAAATTCATACTATTTCAAAAGGCGAAAGCGTAGGGTACAACAGAGCGTATATATGTAAAAGTGAGAGTGAAAAGATTGCTGTTATTCCTGTTGGTCACGCAGACGGTATAAGTCGTTCTTACGGAGGTGGGAAAGGTTGGGTAACCATTAATGGAAAGAAAGCACCAATTGTGGGAAATGTATGTATGGATGTTATTATGGTAAAAACAACACATTTGCCCTGTAAGGAAGGAGACGAAGTTATTTTTTTTGGAAAAAACCCTACTGCCGAAACACTCACACGGGAAGTTCAATCAATTTCGTATGAATTAATTACCGCTATTTCACCTCGTATCAAACGGGTTTTTATCGAAAAACCATAAATTTTTTTTTCTTCTACACAGTTTTTTGTTAACTTGGGCTTCATTAACACTAAAAACTATTAATTATGCTTAAAGAATTTAAAGAATTTATCATGACCGGTAATGTGGTTGATTTTGCCATTGCCGTAATTATGGCAGGAGCCATTGGTCTGGTTGTTAACGGATTTGTTAGCGATATTGTAATGCCGGTAGTAGGTCATTTTGCCGGTGGGTTGGATTTTGCCGACATGAAAATTGTACTGGACGAAGCCGTAACCGGTGCAGACGGAAAAATCACAAAACCCGAAAATGCCATTATGTATGGTAGGTGGATAAATTCTATTGTAAACTTGATTATTGTAGGGTTTGTGATGTTTTTAATTGTAAAAGCTTATAACAAAACTAAAAGAAAAAAAGAAGAAGCTCCTGCAGAACCGGCTGGTCCTACACAAGAAGAACTATTGGCAGAAATAAGAGATTTACTTAAAAAATAACTTTTTCATTTTTTATTAATTTTAGTTAGACTTAATTTTTAAAAAACCACTCTTTTAGGGTGGTTTTTTTTAGGAACAAATTCTAAAAATAAAATACCTTATTTTTGCAAAAATTAAAGAAGATAACAGAAGCTAAGAGGCGTTTGTTTTAGTTTTAAAAATAATAATCTATGAAAGTAGCAATTGTAGGAGTCACCGGAATGGTAGGGGAAGTTTTATTAAAAGTATTAGAAGAACGAAATTTTCCGGTAACGCGGTTGCTTGCAGTTGCTTCTGAAAGGTCGATTGGTAACAAAATATCATTTAAAGAAAAACAACTTACCGTAATAGGAATAGAAGACGCATTGCAAGCCAGACCGGATATTGCCATTTTTTCGGCTGGATCTGTAACATCTTTACAATGGGCTCCAAAATTTGCAACAGCCGGAACAACAGTAATTGACAATTCGTCTGCCTGGCGAATGGATGCTACAAAAAAGTTAATTGTTCCCGAAATTAATGCGCATCTTCTTACAAAAAACGATAAAATAATAGCCAACCCAAATTGCTCTACCATACAATTGGTTATGGCTCTGGCACCTTTACACAAGAAGTATTCAATGAAGCGTGTGATTGTATCAACATATCAATCGGTTTCAGGAACCGGAAAAAAAGCAGTAGAACAACTCGAAAACGAGATAAAAGGCATTAAAGCCGAAATGGCATATCCGTATCCTATTTTTAAAAATGCACTTCCTCATTGTGATGTTTTTGAAGAAAACGGTTATACAAAAGAAGAAATGAAATTGTCTCGTGAACCTCAAAAGATATTGGATGATCGTACTTTTTCGGTAACAGCTACTGCAGTGCGAATTCCTACTGCCGGAGGACACAGCGAAAGCGTTAATGTTGCCTTTAGAAACGATTTTGAAATAAAAGAAGTACGAAGAATTTTGCACAGCACCCCGGGAATTACCCTACAAGATAATCCCGATACCAATACATATCCCATGCCTATTTATGCAAACGGAAAAGATGACGTGTTTGTAGGAAGATTACGCAGAGACCTATCGCAAGAAAACACCTTAAATATGTGGATTGTGAGCGATAACCTTAGAAAAGGAGCAGCTACCAACGCCATACAAATTGCCGAATATTTAGTAACCAACAACTTGGTATAACCTCATTATTTTAAACATAAAATTTTCA
>JALWKK010000069.1 GCA_027081505.1 Flavobacteriaceae bacterium | reverse complement strand
CTGCCAGCTCATTTTTTAATCGTAAGTTCAATTAATAAATGTATCTTTTAAGTATATTTACCCTATGAATCTATCCTATTGGGAACAAAAGACTTGGCTTTCTAACATTGAGTTTGGTGTTATTGGAAGTGGAATTGTGGGACTTACCTGCGCATTACAACTTCGCAAAAAATATCCTCAGTCTAAAATTGTTGTTTTTGAAAAAGGTATGCTTCCTTCTGGCGCAAGTACAAAAAATGCCGGGTTTGCCTGTTTTGGAAGCCTATCTGAAATTATTGAAGACCTTAAAACACATTCGCAAGATGAGGTTGTTTCCCTTGTAGAGCGAAGAAAGAATGGTCTTAATCAACTAAAGGCACTTCTGGGAGAGGATGCTATAGATTACAAACCTTACGGCGGGTACGAGCTTTTTACTCAAAATGAAAAAGAAACCTACCAGCAATCACTTGCTAATATAGAATATATTAATAATTTGTTACGTCCGGTTTTTAAAGATGAGGTTTTTTCAATAATTAAAAACAATTTCCGCTTTAAAAACATAGAACAATCACTTGTTTATAACCGGTTTGAAGGACAAATAAATACCGGAAAAATGATGTTGGCTTTGCTATCTTTGGTCTATAAAAACAATATTATTGTACTCAACAATGTCGAGGTAACATCGGTTTCAGATACCAAAAACAAAGTGTTTATTCAATTAAACAATCAAATAGAATCAAGTGCCTCAAAAGTGTTTATTGCCACCAATGGTTTTGCCAAACAGTTTATAAACAATGATGTAAAACCGGCACGCGCTCAAGTTTTAATTACAAAACCCATTACCAATTTACACATAAAAGGAACGTTTCATATAGATAAAGGATATTATTATTTTAGAAATATTGCCAGCCGTATTCTTCTTGGCGGTGGCAGGAATTTAGATTTTAAAGCTGAAGAAACAACCACGACCGGACTTACCCCGCTTGTGCAAGATAAACTAGAAACGTTATTGCAAACGGTATTATTGCCCGATACTCCTTTTGCGATTGATATGCGTTGGAGCGGTATTATGGGAGTGGGAAAAACCAAAAAACCCATTTTAAAAGCTCTTTCAAAAAACATTTTTTGTGGTGTAAGATTGGGCGGTATGGGAGTAGCAATTGGCACGCACACCGGTAAAGAATTAGCCAGTCTCCTATAACTATGTAAATCCCGAAAACATAGTACGGATAATTGTTTGAATTTTTCATTTTATGATAAAAATCATAAAATAAAGATTAGGAGTATTGTATATTTGCTTTAATAAAAGATAAAAAGGTCTTATTTAATTAAAATTTTAACAATTATGCTATCAAAAAAACAAGCACGTGCTTTTTTCTTAGGTGGTACATTGGTTACATTCCTAATTTTTATCGGGTTAACCGTGTATTCGTTAAGTAAAGGGCAAGACCAATCCAATTATGAAAATATAACCGAGCAAGTAGTTCGGGGAAAAGCACTTTGGGAATCCAACAACTGTATGGGTTGCCATACTATTTTGGGAGAAGGAGCCTACTATGCTCCAGAGCTAACCAAAGTATTGGAACGTAGAGGGGAAGGATACGTTAAGTCGGTATTAATGACCCCTAATCCTTGGGCACCAAACGGAAGAAAAATGGTGGCTTACGGTTTTACCGAAGACCAAGCCAATGATTTAATCGCTTTCTTTGATTGGATCGATGAAATTGACCTAAACGGCTTTGACCGAGTGGTTTCTCCATTAGCAAAAGATAAAAACTAACAACATTAATTATCATGAAATACAAATCACAAAAAGTAGCTTATTGGTTCTTCGCACTATCCATGTTATTGCTTGTTTTGCAATTAACCTACGGATTCTTTATGGGGTTTGCCCGAATAGGTTTGGACGGGCTACACGACATAATCCCTTTTAATACCGCAAGAGCCGTACACACCAACCTATTGGTTGTTTGGCTGTTATCCGGCTTTATGGGCGCGGCATATTATATCATTCCTGAAGAAGCTCAACGCGAGTTGGTAAATGTTAAACTAGCATATGTTCAACTTATATCACTTGCCGCTGTTGGTGTAGTAGCCATTGTAGGGTATCATTTTAACTGGTGGGAAGGACGTAAATTTTTAGAAATTCCGAGACAATTAGACTATTTGGTAGTTGTTAACGTATTACTATTTCTCGGATTAATTTTAGCAACTCTTTTTAAAGGAAAAAGAAAAACAACAACCGCATTGGTTCTTTCTATGGGATTATTGTTTGCCGCCTTATTATATCTACCGGGAATGATAAACTTTGATAGTCAAGTAATGGACTCTTTCTTCCGTTGGTGGGTGGTTCACCTTTGGGTAGAAGGTGTTTGGGAGCTAATAATGGGAGGAATTTTATCCTTCTTGTTAATTAAACTCACCGGAGTAGATAGAGAAGTTATCGAAAAATGGTTGTACGTAATTGTTGGATTAACGTTTTTATCCGGTATTTTAGGAACAGGACACCATTATTACTACATAGGAGTAAACAAAATTTGGATAATTGTAGGAGGTATATTCTCTGCACTCGAACCCTTGGCTTTTCTCGCAATGGCTTTATTTGCAGTAAATATGTATCGTAAAGGTGAGAAGAAACATCCTAATAAAATTGCCTTATTCTGGACATTAGGCGCTGCCATTGTTTCATTTATTGGAGCGGGTTTATTAGGTTTTGCTCACACATTACCGCAAACCAATCTTTACACGCACGGAACACTCGTAACTGCAATGCATGGACACTTGGCATTTTGGGGTGCATACGCTATGATTGTGTTAGCAATTATTAGCTATTCTTTACCCAATCTTACCGGAAGAAAACTATACGAAAGCACTAGAGGAAGAATGGCTTTCTGGACAACCAATATCGGAATGATAGGAATGACAGTCGCTTTTGGTGTTGCCGGTGTCGCACAAGTTTACTTAGAAAGAAAATATAAAATGGAATTTATGGAAGTACAAAACGAGATTAGTATTCACTTTGTTGTACTACTGATTTGTGCTACTTTGTTTTCATTGGGAGTTATTTTATACATCATTGATTTTATAAAATACGGACGCCCGACAGATGAAGCTTTAGAGGTAAATCAGACGTAAAAAACTTTGATAATGTAATAACTTATAACCGGGGTAATTTTGTATAATTAACTCCGGTTTTTAAATTTTTTTGGTATGAGCAATTTAACACCTTATTATCATGAAACAGGGAAAGAAACATTGGTTTTTCAGCAATGTTATAATAACAAATTACCTGTACTGCTAAAAGGACCTACCGGAACCGGAAAATCCCGATTTATAGAATATATGGCAAGCAAACTTGACAAAAGGTTAATTACCGTAGCTTGTCATGAAGAAACTTCCTCAACAGATTTAATAGGAAGATACATTATAAAGGGAGCGCAAACCGTATGGATAGACGGACCGCTTACACAGGCAGTTAAAGAAGGAGCCGTTTTATACCTTGATGAAATAGCCGAAGCACGCCCCGATGTAATTGTCGCCATTCATCCGCTAACCGACCACAGACGACAGTTGTATATCGATAAGTTAGGAAAAATTATTCCGGCGCACCCCGACTTTATGTTGGTAGCCTCGTTTAATCCCGGCTATCAAAGAGGATTTAAAGAGCTAAAACCATCTACCAAACAACGGTTTGTAGCACTATCCTTTAATTATCCTCAACAAAAAATTGAAACGGAAATTCTTGTAAT
Source organism: Flavobacteriaceae bacterium (assembly GCA_027081505.1). Taxonomy (GTDB): domain Bacteria; phylum Bacteroidota; class Bacteroidia; order Flavobacteriales; family Flavobacteriaceae; genus Marifrigoribacter. The sequence goes on along the minus strand of JALWKK010000069.1, from coordinate 11,031 downwards.
CGAAAGCAAAATTGATAAACCTACGGCAAAAAAACTGGTTAACATTGCAAACAAAATACGCAACCTTACCGAATTGGGCTTATCAGAAACCGTATCGACCAGACTACTGGTAGATGCAGCAAAACTAATACATAGCGGATTACCCAAAAGGCTTTCGGTAGAGGTGGCAATTATAGAACCTCTTACCGATGACCCCGAAATAATTGAAGCATTAAAAGACCTATGTAGCTTAATGATATAGAAATGGTTTAAACAATAGTTTTTTAATGGCACTCGACGAATATTTATACGGAAAAATAGCCAATTACTTTAAACAAAGAAAAAAAACTTTGGTTGAAGCGGATAAAACTACGGTTAAGCTTCAAGATATTAAACCCCGCCTTACTCTTTTTGCGCGTGCCGTTACCGGAAAACCCATTACTATCTATACCGCCGAACGCGAAGGAGGCTATAAAAACAATAATTTTTTTCTTCCAAAACACATCAACTTTTTACCCACTTACGAAAAAAACCTCTCATTTTATCTTTTTAGAGTTCTGTTTCTTTCTATTCAAAAAAATCTGAATTTTAATTGGAATGACAAACAAGAACATTCGTTATTAGAATCGCAACAAAAAGCGTTTCAGACCGCTCCAAAAGTTCTTTCCGTATTATTTGAAGAATTTCCGTTAACACAACAACTTTATAAAGATTTTAAAAAATATTTCAGCCAATTAAAAACACCTAAAAAACCGGCAGATCATACTTTTCTGTTTGGAAAATGGATGAAAAATGAAAGGGAATTTTCAGCAGAAAATTCCCTAAAAAATATAAACCAAAAAGCTAAAAAAGCAATAGCAAAAGAGATTAAAACCATTCTTAAAGCAAATGCAGTAGAAGAGGTTGTAACACTTCAAGTAGATAAAAAACAACAAGAAGATTATGTGATGACTCATAATTTTGAAAAAGTAGAAACCGCCGAAGAGTGGGAAGGCGGATGGCGCGACTTTGACGGAGATGATGACTTAAAAACCCACAGCAACGCTTTGGATGAGCTTAATATGAAATATACCGTTCGGGTAGATGATTCGGTACATTCGGTTTATGAAGCAGAATTTGTTGAAAATATCACAATACAAGAGAGTTCCGAAATTGCTTCCGAAGAATATTTCATTCAATACGATGAATGGGATTACAAGAAACGTGCTTATAAGGATAATTTTTGTAAAGTATTTCCGAAACCGGTTTCTGACATCAATATTTCTTATTATAAAAAAACACTGCGGGAAAATGCATCGACACTTTTAGGATTAAGAAAAATGCTTGCCAATGTAAACAATAAATACCGGCAACTAAGAAGGCAAACTCAAGGAGAAGAATTTGATTTGGATGCGCTGGTAGATTTATATACCGATGTACAATCCGGGCATACGCCTTCAGAAAAAATATACCTTTCAAAGCGAAAAAAAGAAAAAGACATTTCTATACTAATGTTGCTTGATATAAGCCTTTCCAGTGACGGATATGCAGCCGGAAACAAAGTGATAGATGTCGAAAAGCAAGTATCCATACTTTTTGGTGAGATTTTAAACGAGTTTCGGGTAAATTTTTCAATAGAAAGTTTTTACTCAAAAACCCGAAATTTTACGACCTACCAAACCTTGAAAGGGTTTGACGAATCATGGGATAAAGCCAAATATAAAGTGGGTGCTATTCAGCCGCAAGGTTATACTCGTATCGGGGCAGCATTACGTCATTCGGGTGCTTTACTGGATACCCGTGACACTAAAAATAAATGGGTAATTTTACTTTCCGACGGAAAACCAAACGACTACGACCGCTATGAAGGAAAATACGGAATTAACGATGTGAAACAGGCTTTACGCGAACTAAACGGACGAAATATTAATTCGTATGCATTAGCCATTGAAGCACAAGCAAAATACTATTTACCACAAATGTTCGGGCAAAATCATTACCAAATTTTAACTTCTCCGATAGCGTTATTGGAATCGCTTGTAAAGTTGTATGAAAAAATCAAACACCGGTCTTAAAAAACCACAGAAAAAAACTAATATAAACAACTCCATTTAGAATTTTTAATGTGTGGTGAAAACTAATTTGTTGTATTGTATCTGTTCTTTTTTTTGTTTTCATATAGGAAAAATTATACTAAATATTTAAATAGAATCTTGTCCGACTTTTTTGGGGGTTAATACAAATAATCAAAAAGTCATTTACAAAACATCTAAAATAAATTCAAGACGTTTTTTTTACACAATCATTTAAAACATAGCAATTTTCATCAAAAAACACAGCATTTTCACCAAGAGTTGCGCACTTGATTTTCGTGTTGTTTTTTTGGGTGTAAATTAATTATAAAAAGTTGGGAATAAACCGAAAAGCTAACTGAATTATGGATTTGTTATAATAAAATTCTTTAAATAAAATTATGACTTAGGCAACAGATTAGACATCAACAACCTCAACCAATACAATTCAATAGCCATTTCATCATATCAAAACCCCGAATTAAAATTTCTACGAATTAGTTTTGGTTTTAAAGCGCTACTGCGTATATCAAAGACTTTAAAATTAGTAAGAGAATCATTAAATAATACATCCAATTAATATATTTTCACTAAAAATCCTTCCTGCCCGCTTTACGGTTTATTAACCAAGCAGGGATTAATACCCAAGCAAAAAGTAGAGAAAATGATAGAGTCAACCCCAAGCTCGTGCCAAAAAATTCTTTAAAAACAGCACCGGTATAACCTAAAAGTGCCGAAATATCTAACTTTAATAAAATAAGTGTTCGGGATAAGTCTATGGGATTTAGCATCATAGAAATCAGAGCAAATTTATCTAACGGATATTCTTGAAATTTAATGGCTAAAATCATAAAAACACCATCATAAACTACTGCCAGAAGCAACCAAAGCAATATGGCATACCCAAACCCCTTAATCTTATTTTCGTTCGCTAAGGCAATGTTGTAGGCTAATGCTACAAAAATAAAGTTTAAAAATGCCCCAATAACCAGCAACAAGCCAAAATCAAAAATGGCAGCCGATTTAAAAAGTCCGTACAGTACAAAAGGAACACCAATACCCAAAACCAAACTTAAGGTTAATGAAATAGAAACGCCCAAATATTGTCCCATAAAAATGGTGCTTCGCTTTATAGGTTGGGCAAGAAGTAACTCGGTAAATTCTTTTGAGTTGTAATAATACATCACGCCAAAAATGGTACCGATAAGTGGCGTTAAAACAATAATAATGTTTAGTAAGGTGATGATTGCTTTGTTTACATCGTTGTTTAAAAAGAGCAGGACAAATCCTAAAATCAGATAAAAAATAAAATAAACATAACTCCATCTGCTTCTTAGTAAATCATAAATACTGTATTTTAATATTTTAAGCATGATTAGTGTTGATATTGTTTAGAGATTAATTGGGCAATGGCGCGTTCTAGATTTTCTTGTTTGGTTTGAGCTTTTAGAGCAGTAACGCTACCTTTAAAATAAATTTTACCGTCTAATAAAAAAACAATTTCGTTTGCCAATTCTTCTACTACACTCATAATGTGGGTTGTGATAAGAATGGTTTTTCCGTTGTCTCGTTCCTTTTTAATTAAATCTTTTAAATAAATTAAAGCAATTGGGTCTAATCCGGTTGTGGGTTCGTCTAAAATAATTAAATCACTGTCAAACATAAAGGTTAAAATAATATTTACTTTTTGTTTTGTACCACCGGATAGGGTTCCTAATTTTTTCTTCAGAAAAGGTTGTATGCCGAATTTTTCGATAAGTTCGTTTTCATTGGTGGTTTTAGGTCTTAAATTTTTTACCATTTTAATGAGTTCTATCACCGAAAGATTGGCTGGGAAATTGGCTATTTGTGGTAAATAATTAAGGTTGTTACGATATTTCCATTGTTTTAAAACGCTTTTATCTTGGTATTTTACTTCGCCTTTATTGGGTATTACCATCCCGAGCAAGCATTTTATTAATGTTGTTTTTCCCGAACCATTAGGTCCTAAAACAGCAAATACACCACCTTTGTCTATGGTTAAATCCAGACCATCTAAAACGGTTAGTTTGCCAAATCTTTTATATAATTGATTGATTTCTATCATATTAATCTTTTATTGGGTCTATGGGGTTCATAAGCGGTTTATTGTCTTTTAGATTATCGGGAGTAAATACAGGCGAAACTTTCTCAGAAAAATTAATAATATCTACAAACAAACTTCTAAGTAAAACCAATGTTTCGGGCGTATTGTTTACCACATACGAAAATAGTTTTACGGGTCTAAAAGGCACGTCTCCAATACCGTTTTTGTCTAAATCGTAACCCGTATATTCACTCCAATAATTGGCTTCAAATTTATTGTCGTTAAGCCTGCTGTTGTACGACAAGTCAAAAGCATTGTGCATAAAGTTATTAAACTCAAACGTATTTGTATAACAACCGCCTGTAAATTTTAATGCCCAGCCATTGCGTATAAAATGATTTTTTTGATAGCTTATCCGGCTACAACCGTCTATGTTAATGCCTATGGTATTTTGCTCGAAAATATTATCGTGAATGTTAGCGTCGTAAATTTCTTTTAACAGTAATCCGTACGAAGCCGTTCCCCAGTTATAATGAAAGGTATTGTGATGCATTTCAATAAATTTTGAAAACATCACAGCAACCCCGGCGCCGTTTGATTTAAACTCGTTTTGGTAGTACTCGTTATGGTTAGAGAACATAAAATGCAACCCGTAGCGTACATTATACTCGCTTGTATTGTTATAAATATGGCTTTTATTTACAAATTCAAGATAAATACCGTCTCGCATTCCCGAAATAGTGTTTTGTTCAATTCGCATATGATTACATTTCCAAATATGTACTCCGTTACCGGAGGTGGTTTCGTTTTTTGCCTCTCCTTTAATGTGGTTGTTTTTTAAAACTCCATACGATGAACTCTGTATGATAAAAGCATAAAAAACATTCACAAAAATGTTGTTTTCTAAGACAAAATTTTTACTGTTTTGAACAAAAATACCCGCAACTTCTTTGGTATAACTTATTCCTATATTTTCAAATTTAAAACCGGAAATACTAAAATCGGTAGCTTTTACGGCAAAAATACTTTTGGATTGGTTTTCGCCGTCTATTACGGGCATATCCTCGCCTATAATATGAACAGATTTGTTAATGGTAATTAGATGTTCTTTATAAACGCCCTTTTTTATAAAAATAGTATCTCCGTCTTGAGCCAGTGCAACTCCGTCTTTAATACTTTTAATCTCACAAGTAGCACAAACGGTTATGGTTTTAGATTGTGAAAACACCGAAACATATAAGCCGAAAGCAAAAGCTAGTAAGAAGCGATGTTTTTTAAAGATTGGCATCACGTTATTTGGCTAATTGGGCTTTAATCTGATTCCAGTTATATAATTTTCCGCCCATTTCATCTGCTGTTTTTTGAGCTGTTTCTTTTGAAGAAAAAGCAGAAAGGTTTGATCCCATAGGGCTTTTTATTTTTTCTGAAATTAAAAAAGTAGCCGATTGAGCTTCAATCAAAGATCCGGGGTTGTTATAGTCTGCAATTAGTATGTACGCCATACCTTCCTCGTTTTTTTCTTCATTTAGTTTCCAAATTAGACATTCTATTGCATCAAACACATAAGATCTACCTTTTTTTGTAACATATTCGGCAGCATGTGTTTTGTCAACAACTGTCATATCACAATTGTAACAATGGTCATAACCGTACTTAATTTCTTTGGGTTTTACATTACAAGAAATGATTGAAAAAAAGATAACAACTCCAAATAGTATAAACTTTTTCATGATAGCTTTGTAAATTAAGTGTAAAGATGTAACAAAACGAGCAAATTTTTATAAAAAATGCCCGCTTTTTAAAAAAATATAACAAAAAACGTTACCGGATATTTTCTTTTTTCCCTCTCATAAATGCAAATAAAGATAATAAAATACCGGTTGCCATTAAATAAGCACCCAAAGCAGGATAAGAGTATACTTCAAAATTAAGTATTTTTTTGTATCCTAAAAACGGAGGTTGGTAGCCCATTAATTCGCCTGTTTCGGGATCGGTGATTTTAAGGATGGCGTTGGGGTCTAAATTATGTCCGTAACTACTAAGCCACAAGTAAAAATCGTATAAACCGGCAATGCCTAATAGTAGCATAACTACCATCCACGTTAGATATAACTTTGGACTTCCTTTAAATCCGGCAAATAAACCAAAAGCAATCATGATACCTACCACTATTGGAAATACGGTAAACTCGATAAAGGGTTCCACTTTTTTTGCAACAACATTTTCCTCAGTTGGCAAATGTTGCATACCAATATAATGGTTTAATAAATCAATGTTTTTTACATCGTTATATTGAACTCCGTCAGAGAGGTGGGTAATATGAATATTTAACCCGAGAGGTTCCGGATATTGAGGTGCCAATAATGTAATTTTCCACAACGGAAACATATATAAAGCAGCCAATAGAAGCGCTCCGATAATCATTAGTATTTGTGATCTTTTCATTATTTAAGGATTTAAAAAAGTTGTTTGGTTTTGTACTACAAATTTACAACACTACGGGGTGGTTTTATGTAACAAAACTTACATAAAAGACAAAATTATCTTTTTTGTGGTGTTATGTTTTACGGTAACTTGATTAAAAAAACGAGTAATCCATTTTTTTTTTTTTTGAATTACCCGTTTTTTAAATGTTAGAATTTGATTTTACTAATCTACACCGGGGACATCTCCGTCTAATGTATATTTTATTGGTGTGTTAGATCCTTTTGGTGAAACACGTACATAACCTTGCATTTCTTGATGTAATGCGGAGCAGAAATCGGTACAGTAGAAAGGCCATACACCTACTTGTTTCGGTTCCCAAACAAATGTTGCGGTTCTTCCCGGCATAACTAATAACTCGGAAGTGTTTGCACCAATCATTGATATGCCGTGAGGCACATCATAATCTTGCTCTAAGTTAGTAACGTGAAAGAATACTTTGTCTCCTACTCTTACTCCTTCAATATTATCCGGAGAGAAGTGAGATCGAATCATAGTCATATAAATATGCACTTCATTTCCCTTGCGAACAACCCTGCTGTCTGCTTCATTTTTAGTGGCGTAAGGGTGAATGTTCTCGTCTAATTTATATATTTTTTTAGATTTCGGAGCCACTTTATCTGCTGCAATACCCGCTGCATAATGAGGTTCTCCAACGGTTGGGAAATCTAACAAAAGTTCTAATTTATCGCCCGATATATCAAACAATTGAGCAGATTGACAAACTTCGGGACCGGTTGGTAAGTAGCGGTCTTTTGTAATTTTATTCATTGCTACTAAGTATTTATCGTCCGGCGTTCTGGAGTTACCGCCCGGAATCATTAAGTGACCTACCGAATAGTAAACGGGATGTCTGTCCAAAACTTTTAGGTCTTTTATGTTCCATTTTACTACTTCAGAAGAAATAAAGAAAGTTGTATAGGCGTTTCCTCTGGTGTCAAACTCTGTGTGTAAAGGTCCTAAACCGGGTTGTTCTAATACTCCATAATTCACGGCTTCAAATTTAATGATAGGAATTCCGTAAGCATCTCCGTCAAAATCTTTGTTCTCAATAGCTTTCATCATTTTAGAAAACGAGTGAATGGTCATAGCTGCAGCTAATTTACCGCTACCTATAATGTATTCACCCGTTGGATCTACATCACAACCGTGTGGTGATTTTGCTGTTGGCAAAAAGTAAATGGCACCGGGAACTTCTTTTGGCTCTACTATTAAAACATCTTTTTTCATGGTTGTAACAGCCATATGTTTGTTATCGTCCCAAACATTGTGAGCATAATTTGCCGGTACTCTTTTCCCGCCACCGTTGGCAACGTATTCCGATATTTTTTTCCAATTTACGGCAGCTATATAATCTTTGTCGTTTTGTGAAGCGTTAACTTCCAATAGTGTATTTGCTTCTTCGGTATTGTAGGTTGTAAAGAAAAACCAGTCGCTCGATTTGTTTCTTCCGGGGTGAGCTTTATCATAGTCAAATCCCGGCATCATTACTTGAAAGTCGATATTCATTCTGCCGGTTTCGGGGTCTACTTTTAAGAACGATAAGGCACCTTTAAAGTTTCCTTTCATGTCTTCAATAGGCATATCTCTTTGCGGATACGGAACCGCAAAACGAGTGCCGGCAACCACATATTCGGTGTTTTCGGTAACATAAGATGAAGAGTGGTTTCCAGCCGAATTAGGAATTTCAATAATTTCTTCGGTTTCGAAAGTTTCTAATGAAACTCTTGCAATTCTCGGGGTATTGTTTTCATTAACAAAAACCCAACGACCGTCAACACTTCCGTTGGTTTGTGAAATATCGGGGTGATGTAAATCTCCCCAAGGGATAAAACCGTGAGAAGTCATAAGCATAGGTTTGGTTTCTTCGCTGTATCCATATCCTTTTTCGGCATCTTGAGAAAAAACGGGGATTATCCTAAATAATCTACCGGAGGGTAAGCCATAAACAGACAATTGTCCGTTAAATCCTCCTGAGATAAATGCATAATGCGAATCGTGTTGTCCCGGTGCTACATATACCTTTTCGGCAGCGTTTCCGGCTATAGCTCCTTTGGCTGTGCCGTTTGTTTCTTTATCGCCGGTTGTTGGCGCACAACTTGTAAGGAAAGAAACCAAAGCGACAAGTGATAAGACTGATTTTAATATTGTTTTCATTTTTTATTAATTTTAAATTGTGGTGTTTACTCTTTACTGTTTTTCTGATGGAACTAATACTTGGTCAATAACGTGAATCCATCCGTTGCTAACTTTTACCGATTTAATAATAGACACGCCATCTACAAAAATTTTACCGTCTTTGTTTTCAACAGGTAAATATTTTCCGGAAGCCATATACAATTTCCGTCCTTTTTTAGCTTCTTTCATTAACTGCTTAACAGGATAGTTTGCCGGAGCAACGTGGTTGGTTAAAATATAAGCTAATTTGGGTTTGTTTTCGGGTTTAAGCAAGGTTTCAACAGTTCCTTCCGGCAACTTTTCAAAAGCGGTGTTTAACGGAGCAAAAATAGTTAAGGGTCCGGCGTTTACCACAGCATCTTCTACACCTGCCGCTTCAATAGCAGCCACAAGAGTAGAAAAATCTTCTATCGTTTTTGCTACTTGTAGTGCGTTAGCTTGCTCTCCTTCGGTTAGTTTTACATTTGCTTGTCCTTTGTGCTCGGGTTTTGCGTCACTTGTCGAAGAAGTAGGGGTCGTCTGTTTTGTTTCTTTAACTTCGTTTTTACAAGAAGTAAAGGCAAAAAAACTAATAATAAATAATGTTGCTAATTTAATTTTCATTGTTACTCATTTTAGTTAATTTGGTTTAAAAAACGGGGATTTGATGTTTTTTTTAAAGACGGGAGCAATTAACAACTCCCGCCTTTTTTTGGAAATACCACTAATCAATAAATACTTCCACTACTAAAAACATTTTCCTTTTTTATGTTTTTTTAAACCAAATTTCGGTTGGTTATTAATTTCTTATTCTAAAGTTCTAAAATATTCCAGAATTTTTCTGGCTTCTTCCTCTGTTAGACTTTGATTTGCCATTGGCGAACCGTTGTACTCTATTAACAGTGCTTTTGCGTCAGGGTCTTTTTTTACCATTTCTTCCGGATTTAAAATCATGTTCATAATCCACTCCGGCGATTGTTTTTTGGTAACTCCGGTTAAATCGGGACCAATAAATCGTTTTCCTATTTTGTGACAAGCGGTACATTTGGCTTTAAATATTGCTTTTCCTTCTTCTACCATAGTATTATCTATATCGCCTAAGGTTACAGATTTTACAGGTCCTATCCCTTTGTTTGAAAGATTACCGGTTTTTTCTTTATTTGCTTCTTTTTTAACTTCTTTTTTTACCTTCGTGACCTCTTTTTTAGTTCCTATTGTAAATTTTTCTTTTTTTGATTTTTTCCCGTCGTCTCCTCCACAGCTAATGATAAGTGAAGAAATAAAAAGTAGTGAGAGTGTTCTAATTAAAAGTTTCATAGTGTTTATTAATTTTATGCAACAAAAATATGCATTACGGGTTGTAGAAAATATGATTTTTGTCATATTTAACCATAAAAAGACATTTTATTCTTTTATTAAAATAATTCATCGTTTTGCGGGCAACGATTATTGTAATTTGCTCATACTTGCTAATATAGGCATAGCCTGCAGAACATGGTTGAAATAAAAATTAGTGATACTCCGAAAAGTAATCGTTTTCAAAATTCCGCACTACGCATAGCCGATTCGTAATACCGAATACGAATTCAATATAGTTCAATTTCAAGTTGTCTCATTGAGCTATCTTCATTCTGTAACGGCACTAGCCTTTCTAAAATATAAAAGTTTTTGACTATCTTAAATTAAGAATAGGTATAATTTGATAAGTAATACCAAAAACAACTATATATTAGTCCGATAAATCATTTCTTTTTACCTGTATCTTCGTTAAAAATTCTCGTTATAGCTACGGCTATAACTGTGTTTTTCGCCTTGATACAGAAAAAAATATTCCAATTTATTTTGGGCTAAAATACAATTCCTTTTGGTATAAGTAGCCTTTCTGTTTTTTTCTTGCACAGAAGAGGTTTTTTGGGGCAAATAAAACTTATATCTTTTTTCCGGTTTTATCTACCTCTATACCATATTGGTTAAAATAACGGGGTTTGCTTTCGTCGTTTATATAATAGTGAGTTTTTCCGTTTATTTTTATATATCCGGATTGTTTATCTTGCTTTTCCGGTAAAATTTTATTACCGTCTTTATCTACTTCTTCTCCGAATTTTGTAAAATATCTAGTCGTGTTATTTTCTGTTATGTAGTAATGTGTCTCGTTGTTAATGGTTATATCGTAAGTTCAATTAGTAAATGCAACATTTAGGAGCATAATGTAAGTCAATATTCGTTATACCTTCGCTCTTTTTGAGAAGTGAAGCGTAGCGAAACGGAGCAAAAAGAGCGAAGGGATAAACCCTT